>JBBSQD010000086.1:0-22415 GCA_038258185.1 Aggregatilineales bacterium
ATCGGGATGCCGCTCTCGCATGATATGCTTAAACCGCCCTACCCTTTAGTAGGCTTGGCGCGGTTGCCACCAGGAAAGTTCAGATTCGCCACGGCCCGCAGTGGTAATGCGGCGTTCATTGCTCCCATCGCTGTTCATAATATGAATATCATTGCTGCGGATAAAGGCGATTTGCCTTCCATCCGCTGACCAGATCGCATACGATTCACTTTGTGTGCTGTTGGTGAGGCGCACGGGAACAGTCCCGGTGGCTTCGCTCCCATTGGCATCAATGGTGAAAAGTTCGCTATTGCCATCCCGCGTCGAGAGAAACAGGATTCTGCTGCCATCGGGTGACCACGACTGGAAATAATCCGGTGCCGGATTATTGGTCAGCCGGGTACGATTGTAGGGTGAGGTGGTGTTCACCACCCAGATATCATCATTGCCGGAGGTATTGCGGCGGAAGGCAATTTTGCTGCCATCGGGTGACCAGAACGGTGCCAGATCGTAACCGGACTGGGTAGTGATCTGGGTTTCACTGGTGCCATCAGATCCACTCATAATCCACAGGTTGGGATCGCCCCCACCACGGTTGGACACGAAGCTGATGAAGCGACCCGTAGGCGACCAGGTCGGATTGGTATCTTGGGCGGCATTGGCGGTGAACTTGGTCAGGCTGGTACCATTGGCATTCACCACCCAGATGTTATCGTCACCGCCGCGCCCCGATACAAACGCGATGCGGGTGCCATCCGGTGACCAGGTGGGTGAACGATCATAACTGCCATGATTGGTCAGGCGCAGCAGGCCGGTGCCATCGGCGTTCACCACATAGATTTCCTCGTTGCCATCCCGTTCCGAGACAAAGGCAATTTTATTGCCATCCGGTGACCAGACCCCATAATTATCGGCAGCGAGACTCGTGCCGACCAGAAGTTCGCCACTGCCATCCGGGTTCATGATATAGACTTCACTGTTGCCGCTGGTGGTGGCGGTAAAGGCCAACTGCCCTTCCGGTGGATAGAGGTGAATCTGCGGGATCACCTCACGGGTTTGACTGGTGCTGGCCCATTCCAGCTTGACACTGGCATTGCCGGTATCTTCATAATACTCCAGCAGGATGTCATATTTCTGGTTGGCGGCTAAGGTGATCACCCCACTGCTTTCGACCGCGTTAGTGGTATTGGCCCACGTGTTGAGGATCGACTGCCCATTGACCCACAGCCGCGCCCCGTCATTGTGCTTGACATAGAAGGTATACGGCTCATTATACAGCGTCTCAACCTGCCCCACCCAGCGGATGGAATAGGTGTTGTTCCCCATAATGGCATCCGGTGACCCGGTCCCCCAGTCAAAATTGACTTGGGCATTGATGCGGGCAAACTTAAAGCCCGTCAGATCCGCATTGTCGAAATACTCCCCACGCAGACCCGTACCCGGTAATCCCGTATCAATCGCAGGGGGCTGAGTAATCAATGGCGAATCAATCACCAGAGTATCAAAAGTTAACCGAACGCACTCACAGGGTGATGACCACCCCAGCGGTGTCCGCTGCGAACCATCAATATTGATTAAAGTCATGCCATCCTGCACCGATTCGTACAACAGGGTGTCATGATCCGCCCAGTCAAATTGCCCTTTGTCGGCTTCCTGGGTGATGCGTGATAAATGCGTGCCATCTGTATCCATGACGTAATAATCACCCCCGGTTCCAGCAAAAGCGATTTTTGTGGCATCGGGTGAAAAAACAGGGACACCGAAACTACCATCTTCAGCGTCGGTGACCTGCACAAGATTTTGTCCATCGCTATCTATATGGTAGATATTACGTTTGTTGTCTCTATAAGAGACAAAAATAATTCGAGTACCATCGGCAGACCATGATGGCTGAATGTTGTTACCGATACCCTGAGTGAGATTTACGGGATTGGTGCCATCTGCATGGATTGTATAGATGTCATTATCTCTCGACACAGTCGGATCTCGAGAGATAAACATAATCTTAGTACCATCCGGTGACCATATCGGCAAGGAATCATGGACAGCGTTTTGTGTAATCTGAGTTAAATGACTGCCATCCAGGTTAATCGTGTAGATTTCCATGTCACCATCTCGATCAGAGATGAAAGCGATTTTTTGAGCTTCGATCGATAAGGTAGGCAAGAAATTATCATAACTATCACTTAAAATCTCAGTATCCTCACCGGTATCATAATTTCGCAATCTAATTTCTAACGATTCCGTCAATGGATTAAACTCATCATATGCCAGTAAGCCTTGAACGCTCGAACCAGATTGGGCCTGAATAGGATTCATACTGGTTAGTACTGTAAAAAGCACCATGAATATCAACTTGATATTCTTCATTATTTTCTCTCCTGATAACGACTTACCATGGACGTGTGCATAATTGAGTTGCAAATCTTCCTTCGGTGGTTATAAACATAGCAACCTGTGTGCAATCTGGAGGCGTGAGAGGCGTAGTGAATGAGGGTTCAGTCTCTTCTGGTATACCATCTCCGTACACAGTGTTAGTGTTAACCCCAGCCCCAAGTGTTGTATATGTTTTCTCAGTTGGGATATCGTAAAAATTATGAATAATCACTGGAGAAAACTGCTCTAAATTGGTAGTGTAGCTTGTCGTTCCAGGTGGTAAGGTAAGATTACCCCAATTTGAAGGGCGGCTGTCACTTTGCCCAGACCTCCAATTGTTGGAAACTAAGTTTGCTTCTATACCGTTGAAACCGTTTACTCCACCCCAAATGTAGCCATCGTGAGCAAATATACCGATTATTGTTTTAGCATCGAAATGCAAGATAGCAGTAGAAACTGGAAATTCGTAATTATTCTCGATATATTCTGCGAACTTCCTCATTGTCTCAAAACCAATAAGTGCAGGTACATTCACACGAGTCTGTGTGGAATCTGTGACTACTTTTTGAATCCAGAAGAGTGACGACAACCACTTCACCATCGAAGTATATGAACATTGATACTCATTTATCGATGAGTAATATGGACATCCACCTTGAGTTAGCTCAGAGTTGTCGAAAAAATTACGCGATAAAGCTTCAGCAGCGTCACTTATTTGCCCCCAATTTCCAAGCTCACCATGATAAATTGAAGACAGAAGGTCCCAAATAGTTGGTGGGGTACCTGTGTAATGGATGAAAAGTGCGTAGAAAGTGACATATGCATACCTTACACACGCTATATGTTCCTCCTCAGAGGTTCCACACTCACCATAAAGGTCTGTAGAAAATGTTAAATTATCTGGGTTCGAACCATTTGCAAATTGATTTAAAGCTACCTGTAAATCAGCAGTTGGCGGTGATGGTAAAGTGAATAACAAAATATTCGTACTATCGCCTGGGATTTTCACAATCGGCGCATCGCATGAGCTCGGCTCAATATCGAGATAGGGTTCGTAATCGATGGGATTGACATACCAGTAAATGGAGTCACGAGGTGCAATTGGTACGTTACCTACCAGAGGGCCAGAACTATCTCCCCACCAATTATCTTTTGCATTTATGGTACCAGCACTGTTATACGCTGACAGGCCACTCCCGCCGCTGGCTGCAATGATTCCATCAATGCTATTGGAGTGGAAACAATTATTATTTATGTCATAGGTAGAGAGATTGCCGTTATAGGGACTAATATATATCCCACCACCTCGACTGGCAGAATGATTTCCTGTAATTCGGCTGTTCTCAATGACCGTAGTCGCATTCTCCTGAACAAGACTCTGTATAAGGTGAATGCCACCGCCTAAATTATTATAAGCAGTGTTGTCTATAATCGCGCTATTGGTTATCGATAGGATACCTGCCGTTGTGGATAGTATTCCGGCACCTTCATATGCAGTATTTGAAGTGATGGTAGAATCACGAATTATGAGAGTTCCCCAATTACGGATACCACCACCACCACTGCCGTTAGCATAATGATTTTTGATGATACTACCCGCTTCAATAATTAAAGTACCATCAAAGTTAAGGATGCCTCCGCCCCTGTTTAGGGGAGCCAAGGTCCCACCTGAGATGGTAATATTATTGAGTGTTAAACTACCAGTTTGATGTACGCCGAGTACGCGAAATTCTTCTGTTGAATTCCGTTCAATTGTGCTTCCATTACCCATAATTGTGATATTGGTTGTGATTACGGGAAGGCCGGTAACACCGTAAGATGCAATATAATCTGGCCCAATTAATTCGTAGATGCTTGATGGGCTTAAAACAATGGTGTCATCCCCTGAACCAGCCGCACAACCATCTACTGCCGTATCGGTATTCGCCGCGTGAATAGCTTCGCCTAAAGTACAATTACCATTTACTATGGAACTTTGTTCCTGAGTAATGGTGTCAACGGTAATGGTCGTTCCGCTCTGGAGGGACATTATTGATGCCGACCGCGCCAGTGATAGTGATGGTGGGTTTACTTCATTTTCTCCCCACACCATCAGATCATCTGCCAGCAAAACAGTTCCGTTAAGGTCACGCGCAGCTAAGGTGATCATTCCAGATGGTAGAGGGTCACTATCATTTACGACAATGATTTCTTGCTCATCCACTACCACTCGGACGACATCATCAACGGCTGAAAGGCGCAGGGTATGCCACTGGGCAGCATTAAAATCCGATAGAACAACGGACTGCAACAATGTCTGCCTGCGATAAAGTGCAACCTCTCCGTTGGCGGCTAGAGTCGCGGTATAAACACCGATGAACGATCTACGCACACTGAGTTCGGCTGCGCCTGCATTGAGCTTAAAACGCCCCTGTACGGCAGCGTTATAAGGTATACCGGCCATAAATTCTATATAGTTCCGATCATCCTCAATTTGAACGTATTGCCCCTCAGAACTTTGTTGAAGGGAGAAACCATCCATTAGCCACCAAGATGAAGTGTATTGTTCATAATCATCAAAGTTTTCGCTGTTTAGCAAGGTCAGTTCCGGTTCCGGCGGGAACGGGTTGGCGGTCGCCGTCGGAGTCGCAGTTACGGGCTCCCCGGCAATCCACAGGACAAAATCATCCACCTGAAGAAATGTCGTACCCGAATCACTCGCGCTGAAGGCCACCGTCCCGACCGGGAGCGGTGCCGCATCGCGCAGGGCGAGCACTTCAATCCCACCCACAGCCACGCGAAGGACATCCTCAAAAGTGGAGATCCGTAACGTATGCCAATCCCCGGCACTGAGCGGCTCAACCGCCGCCGTCCCCAGCAGCACGGCATCGCGATAGAGTGTCACCTGTCCGTCCAGGCTCAGAGCCGCCGTATACCGTCCGGCCTCGCTCACACGGGTGCTGAATTGGGCCGTCCCGGCGTTAATCTGAAAATGCGCTTCAACCGCCGCGTTATAAATGTTCGGGTTATTGAAGGTGACCAGCGAACCGTCCACCGTCCCTTGCAACGCCAGCCCGCTGTCACGCAGAGCAAAGGACCAGCCCTCCCCCAACGTCCAGAGAATGGCCTCGCCATGATCGAAATTATCGGTGAAGATGGCTGTCAGCAGCGGCTCTGGCGACAGCGCTTCTGGTGTAGCACTCGGCGAAGCGGTTTCGGTCACGGTCGGAGAAAGTACGGTTTCAGTTGTGGTAACGACTGCCGTTGCTATTGGCATTTCCGCTGTCGGAATGCCCACCGCCACATCGTCCACCAAGAGGGTATTCTGATTAAGGTCAGCCCCTTCTGGCAGCGCTGGGAAGCTAGCTGACAGGCTCATCGAACCCGGCGGCAGCATCGCGGCATCATACACTGCGAAAACTTCCGCTCCATCAATCGCAGCTCGCACAACGCCTTCAATCACCGAAAGCCGCAGGGTACGCCACTGCTCAGGCTGGCTCGATGCCACCTGCGCCGTTTGCCACAACACCCCCAGCCGATAAAGCTGCATCTGTCCATCCGGTGCGAGTGCCAGCGTATAACTGCCCACATTGCTCTGGCGCACACTCAGCCGCAGCGTACCTGTAATGCTCCGGAAACGCAGCTGCATTACACTATTAAACAGGTTGATGGACGGGAGATGGGCAGGTTGATCGCTGTTGACCACCTGCAAAGCTTGACCGGTTTCACTTGCAACCAGCGCCCATCCGGCTCCCAACGTCCAGGCAGTCAAATCGCCCGTATCAAAATTATCTACAAAATATGCACTAAGCGGCGGTTCTGTCGGCAGTGCCGTCGCCGTGGAGAGCGGTAATGGGGTTGCCGTTGCGCCTTCCGGTGTCAGGGAGGGGTTCACGCTCTCCGTTTCCTCAGGCAGTGCCGGTTTCAGCGTAGCGGTCGAGACCGCTGTCTCAGTCGGCATTTCTAGCGTTGCTGTCGCAGTCTCCGTGGGCAGCGCCGTAGCCGTAGATGCTTCAGTAGGTGTTCCACTAGGCGTAGCGGTCAGGGTTTCGTCCTGAGCCTGGCTAAATGTCATGTTGGACACCAGCATCACCACAAGCATTAACAAAAAGACTGTTTTAGAGGTCACGACCATTTGAGGAAAGCGCATCAATCACTCTCTATTCTATATCAGCTTTGCAATAGGACTTTTCGAATCACAGGCATTGGGTCAATCGTGAAAAAAGACACATAAATGCCCACTATCATTATAGGACTTAGTTCCTATTTGAGCGGTCGCAAAATCGCCATGCTGGTCGCAAAATCGTAATATTCTTAACATGAGGTGAGAAATAGCTTCTCTAAGCCTGCAGATTGCGCTCAGGTGGCAAGGGGCAGTTCCACCGGTTGAAAGCGATACCCCTCGTCAGGGATGAAAACGATATACCGGGGCTGCGCCGGGTTGGGCTCTATTTTTTGGCGCAGGCGGTAGACGAGATGTTTGAGGATGGTGGGATCATGGCGGTTCTCATAGCCCCAGACCTTCTGGATGATGGCATGGGTCTCTAATATTTCAAATGGATGCGCCAGCAAAAGATACAGCAGACGGAATTCCAGATTGGTGAGCTTGATGCGGTTGCCGTTGACGACCGCTTCGCGACGGATAGGATCAAGTTCGATATTGCCGACTTCGGTCGTGCTAAGCACTTCGGTAGGAAGTGTCCAAGTGCGGCGCAACCAAACCTGAATCTTTGCTACAAACAGTTTCGCAGCGGTTGGGTTGAGAATACAGTCATCAATGCCGGCCTCATAATAGGCCAGAATACGAGCCTCATCCAGCGTCTCCGCCAGCAGAATGGCTGGAATGGCAATTGCCCGGCATAAATGGTTGAGGGCTTCCAAATTACTGGGAATACCGTTTCCGGCGCGAATGACGATCAGATCAGCACTCTGCTGGCGCAACCAGTCTGAAGTAGCTGATAGCGTGCTCAGAATCTGGATATGATACTGTTGCTCTTCAAGCAAAGTAGTCCAAAAATGATCAACTAGTGGAGTGGCGGTGACAAAGAGAATTATGGGTGTGTGCATAGGTGGTAATGTCGCTCACAAATCCAAAGATAGTCTTCATTAGTGTAAGCGCATCTAGAGGCTACAATGCTTGAGCTTATGCCTGAATATGTAACAAGTCTGTTTGCTTAATCTGCTGAATAATATTAATTAAGTTAAATTACGCCTTATGGGCTCCTTTTTGACAGACACACCTACCTCCCCGGCTCTCCTCGCTTTTCCCCCTGCCCCATCTCTCAAAACAATCTCTTGAAACGGACTCTCTTAGAAGCTACACTTCTGATGAGTTTTAAGAGAACGGAGGAGTTATGCTGGTTGGGTATGCACGGGTGTCCACGCAGGCGCAGGAAATGGACTTACAGCTCGATGCGCTGAAACAGGCAGGCTGCGAAAAAATCTTTGAGGAAAAAGCCTCCGGTGCGCAGCGCGACCGGCCCGCACTCACCGAGGCGCTGGCCTACATGCGCTCCGGCGATACGCTGGTGGTCTGGAAGCTCGACCGGCTGGCCCGCTCGATCAAGCAGCTGATTGAAACGGTGGAGACGCTGGAAACCAACAGCATCGGCCTGCGCTCACTCACGGAGGCAATTGACACCACCACACCGGGCGGCAAACTGATCTTTCACATTTTCGCAGCGCTGGCCGAGTTTGAACGCTCGATCATCCAGGAGCGCACCCGCGCCGGCCTGGAGGCCGCGCGTGCGCGAGGCCGCACCGGTGGCCGTCCTCCTGCGCTGTCGGCGGCTGATCTGGCCGCGGCGAAAGCCCTGCTGCGCGATCCGGAAATCACCGTGGAGCAGGTCGCCAAACGGCTGAACGTTTCCCCCTCCACCCTCTACCGCCACCTCCCCGGTGGACGCAGCATACTGGATTAAATAAAAAAGCTGAGAACAAAAGTTTTTATGATATAATATTATTTAGTTGTCGTTCTTGAATCAGGAATAGACTCTAAGTGTTCAAGATGAACTTCACTGCTCCCAATATCGACACTTGGGAATTGGAATTCCCATGTCCTATTTGCCGGTTAAACACTCCTGTTACGCTCGGTCAGTTTAGACGTGAGGAGTATTTTATTTGTCGTGGTTGCCATAGGACGATCAAAGCTATTGATCAATTGGGTGAGGTACAACGCCTAAAGCAGAGTGTGGAAAATATCTTACGATAGGATGCAAATGGATCAGCAACTGCTTCAACGTACTCGGTATCAGCTTCAAACACGTTTTCGACATATCAAAACTTCAGAAATAGGAAATTTTGAACGCATGTGCCAGCAGGTGTTTGAGTGGTTGGAAAATCATCCCATACTGTCTTCTGTTCTTCAACATCTTGATCAAGTACAAGGAGATCATCATGAGGAAATACAGCTTATACTCAATACCGATGATAATTATGGTTCCCGCTATTATAGTTTGACTGTTAAGAAGGATCGAAAGAAAGATTACGAATCTGAATTTAAAGGTTATACCGCTGCAACCTTAGATCAGCACGCATCTGCCTGTCTTCAGGTATTGCGAGCTGCTCAAAAAAGACCCAATTTAGAGTTTTGCTGCACATTGGCAATCTACCTCACCCGGGAATATTATGGGATCGGTAAAAAAAAAGGTATGAACGATGCTTTTGAGGATATGCGTGATAAAGCATCCCATGGTTTGTACGAATATCTTGATGAGCATCTTGATGGTGTTAATGCCGTTAACGGACTTATGCAAAAGTACAAGCAAAGCACTGAATGGTTCCAACGAGAACACCTTCAGCAAATAACGGAGATAGGTTACGAAGGTAAAAAGGGAGAGCGTGCTTTAGCACTTCATTTACAACAGTATATTTTTGATCAGGGCGTAGAATTTAGTGTTGAACCTGCTTCAGTAAGTGGTGAGGCAGATTTAGTACTTCTTGACCCTTCAGGCCACCACACGATCATTGATGCAAAATATATCAAATCTAATTTCTCCCGATCAGATATTGTGCGTAAGATAGCCGAAGGGTTTAACCAAGTTGCACGTTACTGTAATGATCACAATCAACCAGAAGGTTTTCTGGCCGTTTTCATCAACGACAATATAAATTTAAATATTGAACTGGAAAATAATCGCGGATTTAATTTTCTCAACGTTAACAACTACGTCATTTATTATATTGAAATTAACATAGCCGAACGTCCCTCAGCAAGCAAATCCGGTAAGGCAAAGCAAATTACTATTGCACCTGCTGATTTATTTGAGCAGATCAAAGAACTACAAGAATGACGTTCTGGGCGGTTTTAAAAGCAACCTCCAAAAATGCCACCCAGCCATGCGGCATTTGCAGTTGATCATTACCCTTGCCTCCCCTATCTCGAACCTTTTGCCCCACGGGCACATGGTTCGAGAATACAGGGAGAGATCACATGGACAGGGAGGCCATCCGCGCCAAAATTCGTGCGCAAATCCGTCCCTTCCCCCGCGAAGCCCACTATCCCACCGGCTGGAGCGATCCATTGACGTTTGCAGACATCTGCGCGGCACTCACCCCCAGCATCACCCGCCTGATGCGCTATTATCGCTATGTGGACGTGGACATCCCTGACATGATCGCCCACGGCTTCATGCGCCTGTGGGAGGAACTCAGCCAGAATCCCAGTCTGCTGACCGACCTCGATCAGGGCGGTGCGGCCAAATGGGTGATGTACCGTTCCGGTAGCTATCACTACACCAAGTTTTACCGGCGTGAGATGTACATGGAAGAACTGGCCGCCCGCAACGGCGACCCGGATGAATTCATTGTCGAGGGGTATGAAGGCCGCTGGTACACCGACCGCTCGGAATACTCGCGCCAGATTGACCTGCGGCTGGATATTGAGGCTGTCATGAAGCAGATGGCGGAAAAATACGAAGACAGCCGCGCGCACCTGGCTGCGCTTTACTACATCACGACGAGTGTCAGCCCGGACGATGCGGCGGAGCTGGCCGATCGCGGCGGCACGAAGAAAGCGTGGTGGCTCACGAGCATCGTCAAGCCGATGCGCGAGGAACTGTGCGAACTGTTAGAACTACCCCGCCCGGAGAAAGTGACCTGGCAGGAGAAAGTCCGCGCCGGCGAGACCGCCCCGCTGGAAGCGCTTCTGGAGCGTTGCAAAGCTGAAGGCAAAGAGCAAATGGCCGTCACCATCGAAGCGTTAGCGGAGAACGCCAGCACCAAAGCCATCATCGAAAAGCTGGCACTCCCCCAAAGCCACGTCCACTACCTGCGCCGCACGGCCCATCAGGAACTCAATCGAGCCTATGGGTGCGGATATTAATATTTGGAACCATTTACGTAAATAAAATGCGGCGATTAAATCGCCGCAAGTGATCTTATTCAAAATTCGCTTCAATAAAACAGGTTACAAGTCAAAATCGAAATCAAGATCAATATCACAGTCACCATCTATTTCGATATCGATCTCGTCTTCGGTTATGTCTACATCAACATCAAACTCACAATCGATAACTTCAGTTTCTATCTCAATATCGGGTCCGTCAGGATCAAAAGCCATAATGATCTCCTTATAGTCTATTATCTAACAGTCAAAAAGAGTGTTGCTGAGATCTGGGTGATAAGGTCATAGGAAGGATACAGATAAATCATGTAATTCTGCTGGAGTAGGTACCGGGATGAGTTGAGGTATGATCACGACGGCATACCGCACCACATCATCAAATGTAGTGCCATCTCGTTCAAAATCCCGAATCATGATTTTTCCAAGTCGGTACGTAAACAATCCATGAATCACAATATTTAAGGGCAGACTCACTACTGCGCCTGCCCCCGTCCAGGCTAAGGCTTTGATAATAATCACATGAGCTGTTTTATGGGCAACCAGTCCCAGTATCACCCCTGAAGCCAATTTTAGTGCCATTTGCATACTCATCGGTTTGCCTGATCTTTCCACAATGTCAAAGATCATCTTTCCCCAAATGGCCGGTAGAGCTGCTTCATCGAGAAAGGGTACGAATGTTCCTGGAACGGATAAGACAGTAACCGCTTTGAGGGATGTAACAACGATATCTTTGTATTTGGGAGGTAATAATTGTTTTTTTGATTCTTTTGACATGTTTTTAGCCTCTCTCAATCGATCTGGCTAGATTGCCTATTTAAATACTAAAAACATTCAGAGCTGAAAACACGAAGAAAAAAAGCATTCCATGAGTAAGCTTAAGCCAGATTATTTTGCTTATTGTTCACATTGAGAGATGAACTCTCATTTGTTTGTAGAGGTAAGGAGAACACGTGGATTTGGACGATAAGATGCGTTAAAATCTCATTTTTGAGAACAGGCTCTTATATATGAGCAACTGGGTGCTGTATTGAGGATAAAGCATGAACCGTGGGTCACACGATAAGCAAGACATAGTCAAAATTTTTGGAGAAAGACTGGAACAGTTATTATCGGAACCCCAATGGTCTACACATACCAAACTGGCTAATGCCTGTGGTTTACCTGTGTCTACGGTAAGTCGATGGCTTCACCCTCACAACCCATCACCACCAAACGCCCATCATCTTGTTACAGTGGCTCAAAAGCTTAATATCTCGCTTGATTGGTTACTAGGGCTAACTGATGTAAGGAATAGTTCATCGAGTCTTCTGGAAGTGCACACTAATGCATCTATCTACAATTCGATGAAGGCGAAGCTGTTTGGGTCACTACACGATGAACTATGGCTCATATTTCGCACAGGCAAACTCACACATGATGAAGCAGAAAAATTATTGTTACAAATAGCTATAGAAGAAAAAAGACTTAATAAGGTGCGGCTTCTGATCTGTAACCCTCATGTAGCTGCGACGATGGATCAGCTAAGAGCCAGGCGGCATTTTGAATACGGATACCCCGCAGTAGTGGTTCAGGCTATTTATGAAACACTGGCAGGGATGTTATTACGATTTGAAACATTTGGATTTATTGATTTTAATCAGCCAGAAACTTTAGAAAAATTTGAAGTGTATTATTCGCGTTATGTGTCCCCTGTGGTCTCGCATGTGGCTGACCCACTTAGTGGTAAAGGTCAAATGGTCGTTGTTGAAGCAAATTATCAAGAAGTATTCCAAGCGGGACTATCATTTTATCTTCAGCATGATCAACCGTCACAAGCTGCCCTGTTTCGATTTTATCTGGATGATTTCAAACGTATGTTTGATCAGAAATACATGTTACCTGCTTCAGATGATGCAGGCACGAATATCAATGTGCCTATTGTGGAGAGGATTGACTTAATTAAGGTTCGCCAACATGTGGAGAAACGATTAAGGCAATAAATTCCCATCTTTTTCTTCTGCTTGAAGATAAGCCAATCGTCCTATATCTCTTACTAACATGTTCAATTGATCAGGGCTGAGTGTTGTCCACCCTTTTACATATCCCGCAAAAGATCCTTGCATCGTATATTTTGTATCTGACCGATAGCCATGGAGTGGGTCTTGTGGATCAGAACTCCGAAATAGTTCTGTGGGTGTGTGCTGTAAACCCTTTGCGACCACTGCTGCACATGCGGCCTCTTCTAAAGTCTGGAAGTCACGAATAGCCTTTGCTTGATAGTCTTCCAATCCCATTTCACGGATTAACGCAGCACCCTTTAAATCAAAATCATTGTTTGCTACTTCTTCAATGATTGCAAAAGGAATAAACCACGTATCCGATGTTGTTTTTTGACTATTTGTCATTGTTTTCTAATATCTTTTGTTAAGTATTTGTGGGGAATTAAAATCCCTATAGATTAGCTAAAAGAATCTGTCAACTTCTGTTTTACTTATATTTTCTTCTTTAGTTCACGAAGTTAGTCGCCGTTCATAGCGCTTTTGACAGAACCCTAAGAAGGCGGCATCCGCACTTCTAAATTCAGGCTTGCCGCTATCCAGCCAGAAACCTCGCCATTCCATCTCCAGATAATAGACATCATATCCAGGAGCTACATGCCGGGCTTTGCCATAGGTTTCCGGACGGAGCTGAGGAAACTCATGCCCTTCCAGCAGAGCAGTGCTGGGCATGGTTTCACGATTGGTGAAGGTGACCGTATCATCGGCAAAGGCCACATGATAATCCGGCAAATGATCGTGGCGGGCAAGATTGCGCAAGGTGCTTCTAAACAACTTATGCGGCCCTGCCGAACCACATTTTTTTTGCAGATTATACGCCTTGATCGACCAGGTTTTCTGTTGCCCACAATGTTTACGCGCCAGCTCATAGACCCGGCGTTCAATCGGCTTACGCAGGCGAAAGTAATCCCGGCTGATGGTCAGCACCTCCTGCCCCAATATGGCGTTATACATCCATTTGGAGAGGTTCACTTCCAATTCCACCATCCGCGTTGAAGTAGGGTCTTTAATCTTAATTTCCCAGCTATCGATTAATCCAAATCCACTCACAATCCGCTGCTGGTTGGTCAGAATATCGGTGGTGATGGAGGTGCCGCGAAGCCGCTCAAACGCATCTTTCAGCAAGGCATAGCCGCGTCCGGTGGTTTGCCGATTGGTAGCTACCAGCAGGTCATAGGCCTTTAAGCGTACCGTTCGGCTGGGTTGCATTCCGGCATTCATTTTTGCCACGAGCTGGCTGATGCAATAAATTAGAATATCTTTATCATGGATAGTGGCCAGGCCTTTGACACTGGGTGTAATTTCAATACTATTGCCCCGATGCTCATACCGCCGCACACGGGTATCCGGCTTGGTCGAAAGCGAAAAAACCGGATGTTCCATGCTGGCCATATCATCTTTTGGTACGGCATCCATAATGTCGCAGACAAAAAAGTCCTGATTCGGATGGCGATCCGGCAATAAAGGCGTGGGTATTATCGTCACTTCAGATACTCACAGGTCGTTTCGACATTTCAGATACCTTTAGCGATCTTTCGTCACTTTGTATACCTTTTTTCGTCACTTCAGATACCCTGTTTCGTCACTTCAGATACCCGAGCTGTAAAAATTTCCGCTGTAACCCGCGCTCAGGCTGGCTCACAGCGCAAGCCTAATTTCCGTAACACTTATACTAACTATATATTTAACACAACTGGTCGAGTCTGGGGATAACTTTAAAATGGCGCTTCGCGCCCCCTGCCCTCCGCTCCCTTTCAGGGAGCTGCGCCCCACGCCTACGGCGTGGCCTTAAAACGGCGTTCGCTACGCTCACCAAGTCTTTTTAATGGGAACGTATAAAGTCTGGAATAGCCCTAGAGCAGAGGAAAGTGCTCAAGGACGTGGGGGGTGAGTTGGCACCCTTTCATGCTCTGACAGACCTTACAGGCCCTTTTGAAAGGCAAATTTGCTAACCAAAAGAAAAATGGAGGCGTTTACGGTTGGGTATATTCGGGCACACTGCTGGGCAGGCTAAAGCGAATTTCCGGTTTTTGTAGTGGCTCAATGGGCTGTGAGCTCTTAAATTCTCCAGCCATAAATCTACCAATACCGTGCTGGAAATAATATCCGAGTCCCCCTGCCAGGAGCATAAGCACCAACAAACCGACCATCCAATGAAGGCTAGTCCCCTTCCCTTCTGCGTTTTTGTGCTGTGTGTCTGCCCCAGATGCTTCATGGGCAGGCTGGTAGGTCAGCATCAGGCGGGAGGCAGTCTGGTGCCAGCGATCCCGCTCCTCTTTCAGCTCACCAATGCGTTCCTCTTTGTCTTTTAACCGCTCCTGCAACAGATGATTTTCGACCCTTAACCCATTCACATCATAGGCGTTCTTGGAGTTCTCGCCCGTACTCATAAGCGTTCCAGAACGTTCTTCAGGGGTGTTCTGGTTTGCGGCTAAATCAGGTGCAGGAAAGACGCGGAACAGCTCTGCCGGATCAATTTTATAGCCGCTATCATCCTTTTCAACAAAGCTAATCACGCCGGTTTTCAAGGCTTTAGAGATCACGCTTTTGCTTTTACCTGTGGCTTTAGCCGCCTGACTTAGCGTCAGTAATGTAGGGGTTCTGGGCATCATTCTCGCACTCCGTGAGGGGTTCTGTTTCGTTCTTGAGGCGGTTCTCGAACGATATAGAAGAACGGTATGAAAGCCAAGTATTTTATGGACTCACGCTCCTTTGTAAGGCAAAAACACTATCCAGGAAATTCCGGGCTGAGCTGCCATCGTCTTTAGCTTTGCGTACCACAAGGGTAATATCGTCGTCATCATCGTCAAAAACAGGCGGAGCCACGGGAGGCACATCCAGCTTTTTAATGCCCCCACTGGACGTGTTTACGGACTGCAAAACGCTTGCAACCGGGGTATTGCCCTGCTCGATCAACAGCCGTTCTAAGCGTTCGAGCTGTTGCTGAAGCGAGCTGTTCAGGGTGTTCTGGCGTTCTGTAAAGCGTTCGTAGAACGCCTCTTCCACCCAGGGGAATAGCGCCAGAAGCACGGCCAGATTGCCCTGTCCTAGCGACCCTATGAGACGTATACCATCACGAATAATACGGCTAAACTCCCGTTTCCGTTTGAACTGGTCTATCATCTGATTGATTTCTTCTTCCTGCGGCTTATCCAGATCCAGCCAGAATTTTTGCATTACCCGATAGCTCATGATCATCTCTTCCCATGTTTGCATTAATGCAAGCTTGCATAATGATTATCGCGCAAATATCGTTGAAATGCAATATTTTGCGATCAGGAACGCTCCTGAGCGCTCAGGAGCGTTCCTGATTCGGGCAGAGCCATAATTAGTGGTATTATCGGTAATGTCTTAATTTAAGAGGCTATATCTAGTGGCATTTACCACCCGACATGTTGCGGCATACTTTAAACGTGTAGAACCTACTATCCGCAAATGGTCAGTGGAATTTGCCGATTACCTCTCCCCAACAGGGGCACCAGAAAAAGGAAAATCACGGCAATTTACGATTGAAGATATGAAAGTTTTTGATCTGATTGCTGACATGCGAGACAGTGGCAACACCTATGAAGAAATTCATATGGCCCTTAAAAGTGGAAATCGGGGTAATGCACCCGATGTAAATGAGCAGGACCTTCGGGTTCTGCAAGCTACAGAGGGAGAACGTCGCGTTACACTGGAAGTTGAGGCATTACAACGGGCAATTGTTGATATGCGACGGCAACTGACCCTGGCTGAAACAAAAGCGGCTCAATTAGATGAGGCGAATATCACTATCGCTAAGCTGGAAACCAGCCTGAGCAGTAAGGTGGATAATCTTAGTGAGGCAAAAACCCAACTTGAGGTGGCTCGCCAGGAAGTGATAAAGCTTTCCAAACAACTGGGGGAAGAATACATTCGTGGTGTTATGGACACCTTACAGCGTATGGGGCAATTGCCTAAAGAACAGGGTGGTGGTGGTAGCTAAGATGTGAAGTTGCAGAAAAATGCTAAACGTGATTATAATCAATTGGATAAGGCATAAAAAAGCGGACGATAAATCGTCCGCCCGTCTCTATGCACCCACCCGATCAAAATGGGCATAGATTATTGTAACACAGCTTGTTCCGCATGTCATTTTGTGAGGGTAGGACTTATTTATCGGTTTTTCGGATAATAAAGTACTGAGGAAAAACTATAATCCATAAAAACAGCGCGTAGACCGCGCCGTACACATCCGATATTTCATAGCCTATAACGAAGACGAGCCTTCTGGAATAGTTTGGCGACTAAGAAGGCTCCTCAAAAGCAGGGACGCGATTGCTCGACGACCCTAAATATTCGCTTATGTTCTTCTAGCATAACGCATATTTGGGATGATGACAAGCGTGCTTCCTGTGAGGGAGTATTAAGCTTGTTGCATCCCGTACCATCGCATACCCCTGATCAGCAGCAGCCCGCCGAAGAGGGGAGGGCGCAACCCAAACCGCTCTTCACTTCAGCAGAGCTGGTAGCGACGCTGCGCGATCTGCGCATGGTCAGGGATGAGGAGCGCCGGGTAGACATGATAGTCCAGGTGGTGACACGCCACGGCCTGGGCTATCCTGAGGTGCTGGCAGCGGCACGGGTGGCCATTGAGGGCAGCCGGTGCAGCTCGTATAAACAGCGTGAGGCGCTGGCAGCGCTGGTGCCGATCCCGGCCATGCCAAACCCCATTTACCCGGCTCCTGTAGAGCCCACGGTGGCAGCAGAGCGGGAACCGGCTCCGGCTAAAGCGAAGCCTATCCCGGTAGCCTCAGACCAGTACATGGTTGAAGGCGATCCGGAGCTGCTGCGCATCGCCATCGGCTTAGGGGAAGCCGCAGCCTGTCGGCTATGGCTGATCAGCCGGGTACTGGATGCGCGTGGGGTAGGGCACATCACCAAGGCTGCGCTGGAAGCCGAGTTACCGGCCTTTGGGGTGACGCACACCCGCCGCTATCTTAACCGGCTGATCCGGCGCGGCAACGGGGTGTTCTGGGCCATCAGCGCGGACAGCAAGCTGATTCACCTTAGAAGCTATGAAAAGGTCGCCATACGACTTACAGAACGGGCATTACGTGATAAGCCTGCTTTAGTCACCACGAATGCGCCGGGGCAGAAATTCAAAACCCTTACGGTGGCCGGGAGTATCGCCGATTGGGAAGCGCAGGGACTATCTGTCTGGCTGGACAGCCGCCGCGATCAGGGGATGACCAATATCGCCATTTCCACACTGTGCAGTCTGTTTGGCCGCACCGCGAATACAATCCGCGACTGGCTGCTGCGGGCGAAGATCATCCGCCAGTACAACTACACACAATATGCCGGAAGTAACGAAGCGCTGATTCCGGCCTTTGCCAGCCTCTACGTCACCAGAGACGGCAGCTACAAGGTGAGCTGGCAGGTGTCCAGCAGTTATCATCCGAAGAAAACGCCAGAGCGCCAACACCGGCGCACTCCCCGGCACGTGTACCATATGTGCCAGCAACTTCTCGAAGACGGGCCGCCCGGTCACCCTGCCGGTGATTGTGGCACAGCCCTGCATGGTTCTGAACCCTGCACCGAATCAACGGTGCAGGGGGAAGAAAGCCAGCAGGGTGGTGGGGTCTACCGTACCGGACGACTGTTTTTCGAGAGCAGCAAAGGCAGTCTGGAAGCCCGCAAACGGGCAAACAGGCATGTACAGTGGCATCAGGATAGTAACGTAGCCCATCATGTGCTACTCGGCTTCAAGCGTCGCCCCTACCCGCAGCAGGGTAGGGGGCCGCGCCGCAGTCACGATATCGGGGTATATGAATGTATTGACCCGGAGCAACGCGGCATGACCGGCCTGCACGAGCGCTCCTATAAGGCCCCTTATCAGACCCGTCATCGCCAGCAGCTGGCAGGCTATCGGGACTATCTGAAGGGATAAACCAGACGACACATACACACCTGAGCAGGTGCAGGAACAAAATTGCATCCACTACGTGGTTTTAAAAAAAATCTGTTTTTATTTGGTTTTATAGGCGTTTGAATAGCGCCTTCCAGCCAATCCATCACAGGTGGTCCTGTTCCACAGCCCTAATCCGGCCAGCTGCGCTTCGTGCTCCAGTTGCATGAATGCTTCAGTATACTGGTAAGGTTCCCGAAACGTGTATTCATAGGCGTATCCTTCCGCGACGAGCAGGGCATTAACCATGCGCCCATCCGGCAGCCAGATATAGCGTAACAACCGGCCATAGCGGTCGCGATCATCTTGGGATGAGTCAGCCTCCAGCCAGACAGTTTGCCCCGCAGTTAGGGTCTGCTGGCGTTGGGTGGCTTCCTGAGTATAACATCGTCCTGTTTCGGGGGTATCGATACCGATGAGGCGTACCGAGCCGCCCGAGCGGATTGCTACTGTATCCCCATCGATAACACGGATCACTTCAGCCTGCGTGATCGTACCCGGTTTCAGAGCCTTTACAATAGTCTCTGGTGCACGTGCCGTAGCGGACGCAGCGGGCAGCTGTAGGAGCGCAAGCAGCAACACAGCATAGTGGGTCTTTTCCATGTGGATGCCTGTGAGAATCATCCTGATGTACTATCTCGTTCAACGCACCGGTTCCAAATGGCGCTGCGCCTGAAGGTAGGCATTGAAGTCATTGTAGCCTTTGTAGAGGGCGGATTTGTCCTGCACATCCACCTCAGGCAGCTGGTCGATCAGGTAACGGGTGGTGTCTCTGCCACCCACATCCTGATCGAGATAGAGATACACCGTCTGTGCCTGGAGCTCACGAAGCTTCTCAACGGCTTTTTCTTTTTGGCCAATGCCATTGAGGATGATGACCGGCAGTGTAGGGCGCTGTATACGATAGTGCGTGAGGGCGGACAGAAAATCAGTAAAGCCCTCAAAGACCAGTACCGCCGTGACCGGTTTGTCCTGATCGGGCAGAAGGGTGGTGATATCCTTATGGCCATACACCCGCTTAAAAACCCGCACATCATCGGCGTTACGGAGTTCATAGCCGCCGCTGTCATTGGGAAAGGCGAGGGCAAAATACCAGCGGTCTTTGCCCTTACGCCGAAAATACATCTCCTGCACGTAGTGACGGGCCAGATTTGTATCCAGACCACGGGTATTTTTCAGATAGGCGAGTAGCAGTGTATTCGTGAGGGGATTCACTTTGGTAAAGCTAATATCATCTTCCTGCGAGGACTCTGGCTGAGGAGCAGCTCTACGCGGACCATGCGCTGAATGGTTCCCATGGACAGGGTGAGAGACCGATGCCGTCGAGAAGGGTCCCAGATCGTGCAGATACCGCAGCGCTTCAGCGACGTTATTGCCCAGCTGATAGTAATACAGCAGAAAATCAATCACCCCGCCGCCGACACCGGCTCCGAAGTCGTACCAGATATTCTCGGTCAGCTTGATGGAAAAAGACGGTTCGCTTTCCTCCCGAAACGGGCTGAAATAGTAGAGTTCCCCACGTTTTTCATGGTGAGGTTCATGGCCCAGCCGCGCCAGAATGGCGGCTAAGGGGATGCGTTTGGCCTGATAACTGTTCATTTTCTTTTGGTCAGCACGCATACGTTAACGACCATTAACGATTGGACTCCCGTGATCCGCCCGGTGAGCGCTGGGGCTGATGCTGGCCCCAGTTGGCATGATCCCATTGATGCCACAGCCGGGCGCAGCCGTCAAGGTGCGCTGCGCTTTTCCCCTTGACTGCTTCACCCATGGCTGTGGCCGGTCACCACTATGGAAAGTGGGGCCAACTGGGCCAGCGGTTTCGCCGTCTCAGCCGGGCTCTCCCGCCTGATATTTTTATGAAAAATGCCATCTCCGCTCACCGCTGTACAAGGGACGCTGCGCTCTCCGCCCTTGACAGCGGCGAGCCGGGGACGGCGAAGGGCTGACCATCGGTTGTAAGCCCAGCGCTGGTCGCGCTGGGCTCGCAACCGAGAAACCAAAGGAGTGTGACCAATGTCTCAATTCAATACCCCCATGGGAACGAAACCGTCTGTCTATTGGGATGAAACCGCCGGGCTGCAACAGGCCCAGCCGATGATAATCAAAATCGTCAACAGTGCCCAGCAGCGGCAAACCATGCCCGGCAAATGTCCGGCCATTTTTGGCCTGACAGTGGGATATACCGTGCCGTTTCAATGGACAAGTCATTACACCTTATGGCAGGTGATTCCGGCAGATATAGAATTGCGGGAAAACCATCTTATTTTTGTGCCTGCTACGAAGGAGGATGGCATTAAACCGGTGAAACCGGTGCAATCTCCTGAAGCCGAGTCTGACCGGTTAAAATCCACAGCGAAAAAACCGAAGCCCAAACCCCAGCAGGAAGAAAGGGAACCCGTCGATAAAAGCAAACCGTCTTATGTCCTGAAATATCTGCGGGTGCCGCTGAATGGCAAAAACCCACCGGCGGTGCCGGTGGGGGTGACCTTTCTCACGGAACACAATAATCACCGGGTTAACTGGCACATCATGCCCACCAGTGAAGAATTGGCCACCGGGTTGCTCATTCTGGATCCATGGGATAACGAAGATGAAAGCGAAGACCACGCGCTGCCACCAGCGCGCTGGTGGCAGCGCGGCTAAAACCAGGTGCAGCGCGGGCCAAGCCCGCGCTGCACAAGGCTGCTAGGCATCATTGGCACTCTCGGTCTGTATCGCGCCAAATTCCTTAAAACTGTGCCGGGTAATGCTGTCAATCACTACAGCATCCGGGTCTGTTTTGTAATGCCGTGCCGGGCTGAAGCAATAGAGTACGCGAATGCGATCATCCTGTAAAAGTGTCATCAGCTCCCCCGGCAGGTTCTGGCCCTTAATACGGAACGCTATATTGGTATAGAGCAACCAGGCAAAACCTGGCGAAGTGCACAGGGCATCGACCGCATAGGCGTAAGCGGGCATCCCGATGATATGCCCGGCACTGTTGATCAGCATCATTTTGCGCTGCCGTCGAGCCCCGACCTGATAGGCTTCATACGGTTCCAAATGGGCATCATGTTCATGCTGACTGGCTGCCTGAATATAGTTACTCATCATCCATCCCTAACGCCGATCCCCGTTCGGCATCCTCTTCCCAGCTTATTTCATCCATCCGGGCAATGTCGTCAAGAGCGATCAGGCCCTGTTCCATTTCGGCTTCGAGGGCTGCCTCCCAGTGTCGTGTCGGACGCATGACCTCCAGAATATTGCGCACCAGATTTTCCTGAGCCACATGATAGTTTCTTTCAGTGACATAGCTTGTGTCACCGCGCTGCGCCAGCAGATCGGCGATGGGGCCGATATGATTCTGCGGCACACGATTAATACCCCGGTCGGCATAAGAACGCATACTGACACGTTCTTCAATGTCTGCGGCTTCCAGATAAGCATTCTGGGTCTGCTCCCAGGCAGAGCGCCAGCTTTCCACAAGGGTAGGGTGATTCCAATCCCGGTTTTTAGTCGAAGCCCAGTCACCGTTAAGATCGAATTCGCGCATGGTCAGAAGAATATGGGCATGGGGATTCGTACCCCCATCAGAAGCCTCTTTGTCATGAATAGCAATATCGGCAGTCATGCCACGGGCGACAAAGGTTTCTTCAACATGCTGGTGAAGCAAGCGAATGTTCTGATCGAGATCGAGCTCGCGGGGCAGGGCAATTATAATGCTGCGGGCGAGCTGCGCGTCTTTGCGTGTCTCGCGCAGCTCTACCTGATTCCACAGCCGCGCTCG
>JBBSQD010000087.1:0-22337 GCA_038258185.1 Aggregatilineales bacterium
AATGGTACTGTGGATTACCACATTTATTCCGTCCATTGCGTATAATATTGGTGCTGCCGCATGATCGACACGAGTACCGGACAGTCTCTTCGATCATGTGGCAGATTTTTATTCATCATCACTTACTTTGCAACCACTACCCTAATTGTCGCTTGACAGGGTGGGGAAGCGCGTTTTACAATCTCGTTTATAAGCCTCCGTAGTTCAGTGGATAGAACGTTGGCCTTCTAAGCCAAATGTCGCAGGTTCGAGTCCTGCCGGGGGCATATTCTTTTGCCAGAATTGCCCATAATTCCCTCACCATTTATAGCCTTTACACTAATCCAATCCGTATAAGCCCAATCAAATAACAGTTGGACAAATCTACAGTAAAATCGTGTACTGAGATTTTGTGCTTATTGAAATGGAATAGACCATGAATCAATTGTCTGTTGGGGTAGATATTGGCGGGACGAAAATTTCGCTGGTCGTGATTAACCAGCAGGGTGAGGCGCTTGCCCGATTCAAAATGCCAACTGAATCGGAAGCTGGCGCGGACGATGTTATCCAGCGGATTGCTGAGTCTATTAAAAAACTGGTCGTCCCTTTTTCGCAACCGATTGCTGGGATAGGTGTGGGGTCACCGGGTTTGATTGATGCACAGGCGGGCATTATCCGCGATGCCGTAAACCTCGGCTGGAAAGAGGTGGCATTCGTCGAAATGCTCAGTGAGCGGTTAGCTCAGAACTGGCCGATTTATATTGAAAATGATGTCATGGCGCTGGTGGTAGGGGAAAAGGTGTTTGGCGCAGCCCAGGGCTACCATGATCTTGCCTACCTGGCATTGGGAACTGGCCTCGGCTCAGCGGCAATTTTGAGTTCGGGTGATGGACTTACCATGCGTAAACTATCGATGGAAATTGGTCATCTCAGCATCATCCCTAACGATATTCGCTGTAACTGTGGTCAACTTGGCTGCCTTGAGACTGTTCTATCTGGGCGGGGCATGATGACAAACACCATGATTTATAAGCAAGATTTCCCAGATAGCCCTCTCGCTCAGTCACCCGAACCAGATACTGCCCTGATTATCAGTTGTGCGATGCAGAATGATCCTTTAGCCATCAAGGTCATTGATGAGGTACGCTATTGGTTGCATCATGCGTTGTTGTGGTTGACGGCTACCTTGAATCCCCAAGTGATTGTCATGGGTGGTGGGATGGGACAAGCCTTAGCACCGTTTATCATAGAAGATATGCAGGTTCGACTTGCCGGCCATCCCATTCTGAAGGCGCCTGTTGTCGTAACAGCGCAATTGACTGACTCAGCCGTCGGGGCTGCGAGTCTGTCATTTATGTAGCGCTGGTTTGATGCCTTATCCTAAGATGTCAATAATGAGTTCATGAAAGGCTGACCGCTTTGGAATTGATCTGATAAATATTTTTAAACTGTTTGAGCGCTGTCAGGAATGCTGTTGAACTGACAAGCTGGAACCCGATGATCATCAGCAAAGCCGAGCATACCAGGGGGACTGTTGAATCAAATGGCCCAAAGCCCCCGGCAAACCAGTTTGTGGATATCCATGTTGTGAGTGTGACTCCGGCTATGCTCATTCCCAGGCCGCAAAAGAAGAAGAACTTCGCGCTGAAGATTTTGCGGACAGTCTCAACAAGGGGACTGGTTCGTCCGAGCAGGCCAAAGATAACACCGGCCTCGTAAACTGCTAAACCGAAAACCATAATCTGCATACCAAAGGCTGCAAACATGCCGAGTACAAAAGCGCTGTTATAAGAAAGTGGCAAACCGATAGCATGATGTAAGCCTAAAAACATGAAGATTAAGCCACCAATACCCAGCGTAAACAATCCCAAACCGGGCATGCCAAGTGCTAAGAGCGGGTTGTACGCTAAGGCAAGCAGCATGATTTTCATCAGGATTTTGGTTCCATCCTGAAATGCTTTGAGTTTTTTCTCGCCAGCACGTTCGTTATAGGCAATGGGGAAGGTTTTACTTGTCAGGCCATGTGCCCGCGCTTTTGTGACGATTTCCGCTTCAATATCAAAGCCGTTGGAGCGTAAGTTTAACTCCAACATGTCATCGCGATGGCCGCCGTAAATGCCGCTTAAAACATCACCACCATCCACAGCGTGGGTGACCCGTAGAATGGTATCGAACATTGAATTGCCGATGCGGTTGATCAGGGGGATATTCGCGCGGCCATCTGATCTGTTGCCTCTGACCAGATCATATTCTTCTAATAGCTCGACCATCCAGGGAATGCTATCGACGGGATAGGTGTTATCGGCATCCAGAAAAATGACATTCTTGCCACGTGATTCAACCAGACCGGTGCGGATAGCAGCACCTTTGCCCTGGTTGTCCTGATGCTTAATGACACGACAGGGATATGATGCAGCAATCTTGGCTGAGTTATCTTTAGAACCATCATCCACTACGATGATTTCATAAGCGTCGTTCAGGATTTGTATCAGGGAATTCAGGACAAGCGGTAATCCCTCTTCCTCGTTGTAAGCAGGTATAACAATACTTGTGGTGATAGCTGGTGTGATCCCGAGCATTTTAATTTGCCTTTACTATAAAATGGCTTTGCGATACAGGAATGCGTCGTTTGCAATGCCCATTAATGATCGAAAGACCCATAATTTCCAATAAAAACAGATAATTTTGCCTCTTATATAACATTATCATAGTTCACTCTTTTTTAGCGTATAAAAAAGTATTAAATTGTCTGGAAGTTGTGTAAGAATATATTTACACTGGTTTCGCAACAGTACGTTGATTGTTTAGCAGATGTCGTTTTTGGGGATAACGCAAAAAGTAGAAGAATATAGCGATGCGGGGTTAGTGAAATTGAGACTTAATATTCAGCATATTATTGTTTTAAGGCTTAGAGGTTATCTTAAATCGTTTTGTGAGAATAAACGCCTAAATAATTCTTAACAGTATGTTCATCGTTACGGCATTCTTCAGCCGTGCCGGTGAAAACGATCTGACCTTCGCGCAGGATACAAACTTTCTCGCACCAGTCGAGGACGCGCCGTGCATTTTGCTCAACCACAATCAGAGTCATGCCCTGATGCGCGAGCTGCTGAAGAACGCGAAAAACCTCAATGGCAAAGCGTGGTGACAGACCGGCGCTGGGTTCATCCAGCAACATGACCTGCGGTTTCAGAAGCCAGCCTAAGGCAATCGCGACCATTTGCCGTTCGCCACCGCTTAATTGCCCCGCAGGTTGTGAGGAACGTTTCATCAGGATGGGGAAAAGTTCATTAATTTCCGCAAGAAGTCGTTGCGTTTCGGCTTTAGGATATTTGCGGGTGACCAGCATCAGATTTTCCAGAACGGTCAACCCGGTGAAGATATTCTGGCGTTGTGGGATATAGGCTATGCCATAACTGGATATTTTTTCTGTGGGTACGCCAACCAGATTTTTCTCATCAATCGTGATTTTTCCGCTGAAAACGGATGTAATCCCGAAAATGCTTTTGAGCAGGGTGCTTTTACCGCTGCCATTGGGGCCGAGGATGGCTGTGAATTCACCTTTGGGGAAGGTGTGAGATATATCATTGAGGACAAACAATTTGCCGTAGCCTGCCTGGAGTCCCTGCACAGTGATCATTCGCCGAAATAAACCTCTCTGATCTCATCATTTGCGGCAATTTCTTGTGGTGATCCCTGAGCCAGCAGGCTACCCATATGCATGACATAGACGGTATCCACAAAACTAAAGAGTAATTCCAGCCTGTGTTCGACAATCAGGAAGGTAATGCCATAATCCTTACGTAACGCTTCAATCTGCTCGAAGATGCTATAGGCCAATTCGGGCGCAACGCCAGCGGTCGGTTCATCCAGCAACATAAGCTTGGGGTCACCCATCAGACAGCGGGCGATATCCAGCAATTTCATCTGCCCACCGGATAGATCGGACGCGAGTTTATTATAGTGGTCATGCAGTTTGACACTACGCAAAACCTGTGCAGCCTTCTCAGCATTCAACTTCTCATTGTTGCTCCACAGGCCGCGCCATGGCGCATACCATGGATTTTCTCCCTGCTGATTTTTAACAGGCAAAAGCACATTATCCAGCACGGTCATGCGGAAAAAGAGGGAAGGGTCCTGAAATCCACGTGAAAGCCCCAGTTGAAAAATCTTGTCTGCTCGGCGACCGGTAATATCCTGCCCATCGAAATGGATCTGACCCGATGTCGGTTGTAAGATTCCGGAAATCAACCCTAATAAGGTGCTTTTGCCACTGCCATTCGGCCCGATGAGCCCGATGATTTTGCCAGCAGGGACATCAAACGATATATCATTGACCGCCCGCAGTCCCTCAAAATCCCTGGTGATATTTTTGATCTGGAGCATGGGACTTAATCGGCTTTCTCAGCGAGATAGTGATGGGCGAGGGTGGTCTGGGGTCTTTCGGGCAGAATGCCCTGTGGTCTGTAACGCAGCATCACCAGTAAGATGACGCCGAATATGATGTAGCGTAGATAGTTAAACTCAAACTCGCTGCCCATCATGCTGAGCTGAATAGCAAAAACGGCGGTGACGCGATCAAGTAGGGTGATTAATAACGCTCCAAGTAACGCACCGCGATTATTGCCGAGTCCACCCAGTACCACCATTACCCAGACATCCAGCGTCAGTGTGACTACATAATCGTTCGTGTTGACGAAGCCCAGATTGAGCGCGAACAGCACACCGGAAATGGCGGCAATCATGGAACCGATCATCATGATTTGTGCGCGAACTCGGTTGACATCTTTGCCCAGGCTGCGCGCAGCAACTTCGTTTTCGCGAACGGCTTTCAGCAGACGGCCATATGGCGAATGCAGCAGGCGTTCACAATAGAAATAGGTGAGCGCGACAATTACCAGAATGAGCCCTGCGAATAATATGGATGATAGGCGCGGTTCTCGCAGCCAATAGAAGGGCTGTGCTATGCCCGAAATGCCATTGCTGGCGCAGATGACAGGCTCATATCCCCTGATGACAATGCGGAGAATTTCGCCACCGACCAGTAACACCAACGCCAGATACCATTCTTCTTTGAGCCGTAAAAAAATGTACGAAATCACATAGCCGGTTAAGCCGCCAATAAGGGCTGCAATGACGAATGTGATGAGGATATTAACTGCACCAATCGCTGGAGAGCTGCGCATAATATCCGTGCGTAATTGCAACGCTGCGCCGAGATTTGTCCCACACGGGTAAATTGCCTCCTGTCCAGCCAGCAACGGAAGCAGGCGTGTATAGGTGATGCCGGTGACATAAGCGCCGATAGAGACAAATAAAGCCTGTCCGAAATTGGGAACGCCAGTGATGCCATATTCGAGATTGAGGCTAAGCGCCATCAAGGCTGAAATGCCGAAAAAAATGGTGATTGCGATGAGCGTGGAGATAAGATCAATATTCATAGGGTGTTCAACGTTCCAACTTGCGTTTGGTGTTGAACAGATTGGTAAAAGCCTGTGGCCGAATAAGCAGCACGAGGATGATAATGATAAACGGTATGGCTGGCTTAAAGCTGAAGTCCAGCCCGGTGTAATGATTGAGAACCTGCATCAGGATATTTTCGGATAACCCCACCACAAAAGCCCCCAGGATTGTGCCTGCAAAACTTGAGAGCCCACCCAGGATTGCTGCTGCAAACACCGATAAGATGGCAAACCAGCCCATCAACGGACTGACGGTAGAGTAAATCCCCCATAAAGCACCCGATATACCTGCGATACCGCCAACCAATAACCATGTCAGATTTTTGACGCGTTCCACTGGAATGCCGATGATCCGGGCGAGTTCATAATTGTTAGCTAGGGCACGCATCTCGCGTCCTAAGGAGGTAAAACGCAGCAGGGCACTCAAAAATGCGACGACGATTAAGCTGGTGATGATCACCCAGAAAAAGATGTTGGTCAGGATGACAAAATCAGTTCGATACCAGATTTGCAGCGGCACCTGTATGCGTTTATCGAATAAATCGAAACGATCTACAAACAGGAAAATGATGTAGCGGATAATAAGCCCAACTGCAAACGAAGCCAGCAGCATCGTATAGGTGGACGGTTTTCGCTTTTCCAAGGGACGAAAAACCAAGAGGTGGGATGCTAGTGCAACCAGAGCGGCGATTACAAAAGACAGGAAAAACACAACCAATGGATTGGGGGATAAAAACATCGAGACGAGCAGGGCGGTATAACCACCGACTGTAATGTATTCCGCATGAGCAAAATTGGGTAATTTCACCACGTTCATAGTGAGTGTAATTCCGAGCGCCATGAGTGCATAAAGACTGCCAACCTGCAAAGAGCGAATCAGGGAGTCGATGATGAGCGTCTGTGACATAATATGTCCTGATAATTGCTTGTGCGGTGGAAATGCGCCCCTGTTCAGTAACAGGGGCGCGTATACAAATTATGAAGTCGGGTGGGAATTACTCTTCTAAAGTCAGCTCTTCGGTAGAGCCGTTGTAGTTACCGACCGAGACAAACTCTGACACATCGGACGATACTTTGTAGATGCCGTAGTAGACAATAGCCTGATCACCGTTTTCATCCAGATAGGCCTGAACGGATGTACCAATGTAGTGATTGGACACAAACGGCAGCATGGATTTAACCGCTTCACCATCGTTGCCCGCTGAGAGAATGGTCAGCATGGCGATATTGGCGGCGTCGAAGGCGTAATTTGTAAAAGGCCCCGGTGCATCTCCAAATTTCTCGGTAAATGACTCGATAAAGGGCTGTGTCAGTGGTGTGCTGGTATCGGCAAACGACACTGAGATGAAATTGGCGTTGCGCAGGAAGTCGGTATAGCTGCTTTCTTCCAGTAGTTCAGGATTTGCCAGATTTTCAATGCCCATCCACTCGATGTCGCTAAGAACCGGGTCAATAATCGTATTCTGGAAGAGTTTTTGAGCATCTGCCAGGAAGCAGACGCAGAAAACTGCTGTGTTGCCGGTTCCCGATAGGCGGCTGGCTTCAGCGCTCAGGCGCGTGGCTTCACTGGAAAGATCAACCGGATCAGGTGCGTACTTAATGGTGACAATCTCACCACCACCCGCAGCGGCAAAATCTGCCTGGAACTGCTCGACTAAGCCGTTGCCGAAAGGATCATCGACCTGAAGGATGGCAATATTCTGATAACCACGCTCGACAGCGATTTTTGAAAATGCTCTGGCGGCGAAGTTATCCGGCGGGTAAATCACGCGGTAAATACTATCATCAGGGATAGCACCAGCTGCACCACTGGATGCGGGTGCCACCAGGACAATATTGTTTTCGTCAGCAAACTGTTTTGCCCCGAGTACCTCAGAAGTTGTCAGCGGGCCGACAATCACCTGTGCGCCAGTCGTCTGGACAATGGTCTGGACTGCTCTGGCCGCACCGTCTGATGTGCCTTCAGTGTCCGCACTGGCAATGGTGAAGCTGATGTTGGAGCCTGCTGCTGATAACTGCGCATTCATTTGCTCGACAGCTAACTCAATACCTTTGCTGAAATCTGTACCGAAAGAACCGAGCGGCCCTGTAAAGGGTTGGACAACCCCCAGCACGTACTCTACTGGTTCGCTATCCTGAGCGGCAAGCGGAAAGCTAATTAAAATAATTAAAAGCAAGAAGCTGCTGATCCCCAAAATTTTCTTCACTGTAGTTTCTCCCGGCGGTGTAAGGCACAAACTGAAGTGCGTAATATAGCAGAAATATTCCATATTATGCAAAGAATGAAATATATTCTAAAAGTTTGATTCAGTTTTCCTTGGGAATGACAGAGGAACGGGCTAAACTCTTTTATGATCATTCAATTTATTGCAGCGATAAACAAGCGAGGAAATCTTTTGCCAGATCATACTGATACTATCGAGCCATTGCTGCTGCATTGGATTACGGAGATGCAGCCTGAAATATTGCGTGTGTGCCAGCGATTAATCCAGACTCCTTCTGTCAATGGCGTTCATAATGAGATTGATATGGTGAATGTTTTGGCCGAAGAGGCCGAACGCCTGGGCTTGTTTACGACGATAAGTGCTATAGAACCTGACCGGCCAAATATCATCATCAGCACCGCTGAAACTGGCGAAACTGGTTTGTTGCTGATTGCGCACAGCGATACCGTGCCTGTGGGTGAGGATAGCCAGTGGACGTATCCACCTTTTTCTGGTGAGATGACTGATGGCAATATTTATGGCCGTGGGGCGGTCGATAACAAAGGCGGCATGGTCGCATCTTTATTTGCGCTCGCGGCTCTGACAAATGTCCCGCAAGCACTCCCATACGGACGGGCACAGTTGATTGTGGTGCCGGATGAAGAAACCGGCGCGACGGGTACGCTGGGGATTCGGCACTTAGCTCAGCAGGGTTTATTAGGCGGGCTCGGTGCAATCTATACCTACTCTGGGCGTGATTTGATACTGGGACATCGCGGCGTGGTGCGTTTTAAGGTGATTTGTCATGGACAGGCTGAGCATACCGGCTCACCCGCATGGGAGCGCGGTGAACGTGGTTCCAGCGCTGTGATGGGTATGGCGGATTTACTCTTGCGGCTAGAGACGATTCATCTCCCTCAATCGATAACACCTTATTTTGATCAATTCAAAACCTTGATTTCGGCTGGCACGATGATCAATGGTGGGACTGCGATTAATATTGTGCCGGATTATTGCGAGGCATTGATTGATGTCCGCACCACGCCAGAATATCAACGTGAGCAAGTCGAAACATTGATTCGGCAATCAATTGATGAAGTGATGGTCAATCGTGATGACCTGAAATTTGAATTGAATCTGCTTAATGATTTGCCTGCTGTGCTGTCTGATGAGAAGGCGGCGCTGTTTTCGGTTTTGAGTGACGTGACCGAGTCGATTACAGGCATCAAGCCAGAAAGAGCGGTTGCGGGACCAGCCAATGAAGGTTATTTGTTAATCGAGCGTGGAATCGCAACTGTTTGTGGTTTTGGCCCAATTGGTGACAATTTCCACGGAATTGATGAATATGTAGAGCAGGACAGTCTGGGAGAAACGGCTAAAATTTATGCATTGGCAGCTTGTAGATTAGCGGCCTATTTGCCTTAAAAAGCCACTTGGAGTGATTTTAACCCACGGATGACATAAGTTGGATGAAATTCAGGTTCTTCCATAAGTTTGAGGTTGGGTAAACGCTGTAATAACGTGGTGAAGGCGATTTGGAGCTCCATGCGTGCCAGCGGTGCGCCTAAACAGTAATGCACCCCACCCCCAAACGAAATATGCGGATTCGGGTGGCGCGTCAGATCTAATTTATCGGGATTATTAAACACGTCAACATCGTGATTGGAAGCACCAAAAAGCAAGGCAACCTCTGTGCCTTTTTTCAGCGTAATGCCCTGATAGTCTATATCCTGCAGCACCCAGCGCCGGAAAAGTTGCAACGGGGTATCAAAGCGCATCAGCTCCTCGACTGCGGTATTGATCAGCGATAAATCAGACTGAAGCTGATGCAGTTGGGCCGGGTGGCGAAACAGCGCCCACAGTCCATTGCCGATCACGTTCACGGTCGCTTCATGACCGGCATTGAGCAGCAGTACACAGGTTGACACAAATTCATCTGCGGTTAGTTGATCACCGGCTTCCTCGACAAAAACCAGCGCGGTAATCAGATCATCCTGTGGCGATTGTTTCCGTTGCTGCGCGAGATATTTGAGGTAATCGGCAAATTCCTGCGAGGCCTGGATCGCGGCGGCGGCTTGCTCAGCCGTGTGATTGAGTTCATACATTTTGACAATGGCATTCGACCACGGGCGGAGTTTGGGGCGGTCTGCCTGAGGAATGCCGAGAAGCTCAGCGATGACCGTCACCGGCAGCGGAACCGCAAAATCCTCAAGAACATCCATCTCGCCTTTGGAAACCACTGCATCAAGGAGAGAATTGGTTATGGCTTGAATGCTGCTTTGCATCGACCGGATTCGCGCAGGAGTGAAGGCTTTATGCACTAGCGACCGCAGGCGAGTATGTTCTGGCGGTTCCTGGTCGAACATAGAATGCTGCCCCAGTTTTACAAAGGGTTCGTAGCTGGGTGGGGTAGGTGGCAAGTTGAGTTCTTCGGGGGACATGACATGCAGAATGGAGCGCCCCAGACGACGATCCCGTAACAAAGCATCGACATCAGTATGACGTGTGAAATACCAGAATCCGCTTTCCTCATCGAAAAACTGGCGTGTCTCCGCCTGTAGCTGCCTGTAAATTGGATAGGGATCCTGCAAAAAGACCGGATCATGCGGGTTAAACTTTACCGTTTGCACGTTCTATTCTTCACCCTGTCGACTGGCTTTTGCGATTTCAATCAGACGATCAAGATAGGTTCTATCGCGATTGGCGACTTCGGGATGAACGCGCGATGCTTCCATCAGAAAATGAAGATGATCACGACCCATCTCTTGTCCACGCTGCGTGTGCATATCCAGCGCGTAATCCGGGATAGTCGGCTTTTGTCCGTTCTCGACGGCTTGTAATGCCCAGTTTTTAAGATCATCACTGCCACGTTCTTTTTCGCAGGCGCATAACACACGGACGGCATGAAAGGCAAACAGATAACGATCCCCCATTGGGCGTGGGATGCGCTGGTGCATCTGGAACAGGGTTTCAATCAATACCGGAACGTCGAGACTGCCGTAGCCGATGTCCTCAACTGAAATGACCTGCAAACGGAACCAGAGAAACGCTTCGAGTTCCGCACTGGTGATGATCATCTCCGCGGCTAAAAGTGAGGCATTTTCAGCATTGCCCCGGCGGATTTCTTTCTGCAGGGCGGAGATGACCTCATCAGCCTGGATGCCGTTGCGAGTCTGGACTGTTGTCCAGGGGTCTTGAGAATGAGGTGTAGTCATAATTGCTTACTGCTCCTGTACGTTTGCTTGACCGTTGCCGATTACCACTTTTTTCAGCCCGTCCAGTTCCTGACTGAACTGCTGGACAAATTCGCGGCGTTTAAGCAATTCTGAGCTGCGCACCCGCAACGCGACCAGCACCAGCGCCGAAATGGTGGCGACCTGGGGAAACATGAGAATCCAGTCTGGTGGCAAGGTGATCTCCGGTTGGCTGACGAGGAAAAGCGATAATGCCTCGGAAAAGCCAAAGAACAGCGATGTGAAAAAAGCCGGTAATGGTCGGTTCATGGCAAAAATCGCGACTGTAATCGCAATCCAGCCCCGCCCGGCTGTCATGTTTTCCAGAAACTGACTGAGTACGCCCAATGATAAAAATGAGCCTGCCATCCCCGCAAGCATCCCGCTGAAAGTGAGCGCGAAGACCTGAACGCGAGTCACGTTAATGCCAGCGGTTTCTGCGGCATCCTTGTTTTCACCCACGGCGCGGATGTGCCGCCCAAACTGTGTGCGGAAAAGCATCAGCCAGATGAGTACGACGAGTAACCAACTCAGATAGACAATGATGTTGTAGCCACTGAGAAGGATACCCAAAACAGGTATATCCTTGATGATGGGCAATTCTATGACCGATAAGCCGCGGATGCTTGGGTCAGCCAGGGTGCCAAACGAGTCGAACCAGACGCGCATGAAAAAGACCGTGGCATTGGCGACGAATAAGTTTATTGCCAGTGCGAGAATAATCAGGTTGATGCGAATTCTGAGATAGAGTACGGCGAAAATTGTCCCCAAGATGCCGCCAGAAATCGTGGCTGCCAGAACACCGACAAGTGGGTCATATCCTGTTTTGTAGAGCACTGCGACACCGACAAAGGCCCCTAGTAGCATTTTTCCCTCAATGGCTAAATTGAGTACCCCGGCGCGGCTGGCGATGAGCGCTGCCAATGATCCCAACAGGAAGGGGGTTGAGAAGCGAATGCTGCTCTGTAAAACGGTGGATGGCAACAGGAAAAGCAAGACGATCAGTAGAACAAGGCCACCCAGCATCAATATACGCTGGATTGTGCGCTGGTGAAATGCGAGCCATTGAATCATAAACTAGACGCCTCCGGCGGGGTTGGTGTCATCAATTGTTGATAAACTCTGTGCTGAAGGCGGTGTGACCCGCAGGCGGATACGGTTCAACTGAGCACGGAAAAAGTCTTCCATCGAGGTGAACAATATGATTAAAGCGATAATGATGCCGCCAAGCTGGCGGGGAATATTCCCAAATTGCAGATTGGTCGACCCGACCTGTAATCCAGAGAAGAGCACCGCGACCACGAAAATCCCCGCAATAGATTCGCGTGCCAGAATGGCGACCAGTACACCATCAAAGCCGAGGCCGCTACCTGCAAAACCATCAACCACACGCCGCTCAACGCCGAGTATCTGGATGGCTCCACCGAGGCCACTGAGTGCGCCACTGATCAGCATGGCGCGTAAAATGGCTTTCTCTGTGGGAATACCGCCGAATCGGGCGAATAATCCGGCACCCTGTGACATACGTTGTTCGTAACCCGCGTTGGTGCGCCACAGATAAATCCAAATGACAATGCTGGCAATGATCGCGATAATGATGCCTGCGCCTAAACGTGACCCGCTAAACCAATCAATATCCTGAAATATGCCGCGTGTGAACGGTACCAACCATGCTGTATCATCAATCGGGCGGGTGCGGGCGATGTTATTGAAATCGGCTCTCATGGGGAAATTGATTAAATACCCGACCATCTGAACGGCGATGGCATTGAGGACGATTGTGCTGATTAACTCATTCACATTGAGCTTGACTTTGAGATAACCGGCAATCCACGAATAGAACGCGCCGATGGCACAGGCCGCGCTGATAGCTACTGTTGGCACGATAATCCGCATGAAATAATATAGAAAACCGCCTGTGAGTTCATCGGGATCAGCAATGCCGGCTAAGGCGTAGAACTGGTCTGGCAGCCAATACCCGATGAAGACTGCCACCACGGCACCCAATACAAACTGCCCGTCCATGCCAATGCTGAACATCCCGGCTTTAAAAGCGACTGTGGCCGAAAGGGCGGTCAGAATAAGCGGGGTGGCACGTTCCAGCGCCAGCGCCAGACTATGGCCTTTTTCGCCATAGAAGGGTGCGAAAAACGTGGTTGTTTGGCCGCTGTCCTCATCGGTGATGTCGACAAAAATCAGATCGCCGAATGAATCGCAGCCACGTGAGCCCAGTCCTTCGCAGAACAGGCTGGAAAAGGTCTGGATTGGACTAACGCCGGCGAGAATGACAAAAAAGCTGCTGACCAGCAGACCCAAAAGGGTAGCAATAATCGGAATGGCTAAATTTTCCAGTGTGCGGCGTAATCTCCCGGTCATGATAACTGGCCCGCCTCCTCATGCTGGAGTGATCCGCCAGCCATCAAAATACCAATATCTTCTTCGTTGGCCTCGCTGATATCCAGTATCCCCATAATCCGACCTTCATACATCACGGCAATACGATCACTTAAGGCCAGGATTTCATCCAGATCGACTGAGATGAGCAGGATTGCCGCGCCAGCATCGCGTGCAGCGACCAACGTTTTGTGGACAAATTCGATACTGCCGACATCGACACCGCGCGTCGGCTGGTTGGCAATAATGAGCTTAGGATTACCTTCTAATTCGCGACCCAACACAATCTTTTGAAGATTGCCGCCGGAAAGGGTGTGGATTTCTTCGCCAACCCGGGCTGAGCGAATATTGAATTTTTCGATCAACTGGCTGGTGAGCTTACGGATATTGCCGAGTTGCAGGAAACCGCGCCTGGAGTACGGCTCATGCAGGTAGTTGGTTACGACGATGTTTTCATCCAGATTCGTTTGCAGATTCAGCCCGACTGTAAGACGGTCTTCGGGGATATGCGCCATACCCGCTTCTCTGCGATGGTTGACACTTTTTTCGCTGATATCTTTGCCGGATAATCGAACCTGACCGGCATCTATGGGGCGCATGCCCGCAATGGCTTCGACAAGTTCTGTCTGACCATTGCCGCTGACTCCGGCAATCCCCAGAATTTCGTTTGCCCGAACCTCAAAACTGGTGCCGGTGACAGCCGATAATCCCTGATTGTCTGCCACTAACAAACTATCGACTTCGAGAACGGTTTCGCCGGGATGGGCTAATGTTTTGGGCACCTTTAGAATGACTTCGCGGCCCACCATCATGCTGGCGATCTGGCGGACTGTGACATCTTTTACATCTTCTGTGCCGACCACGCGACCCAGTCGCATCACCGTGAGCCGATCTGCAATATCTTTTACCTCAAGTAGTTTGTGCGTAATGATGATGACAGAGCGTTGTCCGTCCGCGACCAGACGACGAATGACGGTGTAGAGTTCCTGAACTTCCTGTGGTGTTAAAACTGCTGTCGGTTCATCAAGAATGAGCAGTTTCGCATCTCGCAGCAGGCTCTTGAGAATTTCTACCCGTTGCTGCATGCCTACTGAAATGTCCTGGATTCGCTTGTTGGGATCAACGGGTAGACCAAAATTCTCCGCAAGTTTCCGAACCGTTTTTGCCTCTTCAGTGCTATCAATAAAGCCGAAGCGATTAGGTTCAATCCCAAGCATAATATTTTCGGCAATGGTGAAGGATGGCACCAGCTTAAAGTGTTGATGCACCATGCCGATTCCCAACCGTATCGCATCATCAGGGTGTGAAATTTTAACCAGTTGATCGTTGATGTACATTTCACCGGAATCGGCGGGGATTAAACCATAGAGCATATTCATGAGCGTTGTTTTGCCTGCGCCATTTTCCCCAACCAAGGCATGAACTTCGCCGGGACGAACCTCAAAATGGACATCATCAGCGGCTAAAACTTTGGAGGAGGAAAAATATTTGCTTATATGACGCATTTCAACCATCGAAGGCATTACAGATTGCTCCAAGTCTTAAAGAACATAAAAACGGGCAGATCAATTTGGCCTGCCCGTTTTTAGAAAGATTACTGAATTTTATTCCATACCTTCGACCAGGGCATTGGTCACCACAATTTCACCGTTGAGAATTTTGTCGCGGGCTTCATCAATCGCAGCACGGACAGCCGGGAGTTTGGCGACTATATCTTCTGGGCCATTCTCATCGAATGTGCGTGAGCAAATGCCGACATCCCAGCTCAACCCAGCGAAACCTTCTGCCAGACCGCCTGTTGCTTCACCGGGTATGTAGGTGTCATTTACGATGTTTTCGATAAAAGTATAGACGGCATTGTCGACACGTTTCATGGCCGAAACAATAATCGTGCCCGGGTACAGATCATCCTGATTACTATCGACACCAATGGCAAAATTGCCGGTTTCGTTAGCGGCTTCCAGCACACCTTCACCGCTGCGGCCTGCCACCTGATAAATGATGTCTACGCCATCGCCATACATGCCCAGAGCAATTTCTTTGGCGCGAACCGGGTCACTAAAGGCATTTGCGCCGCCGACATAGCTTGTGACGACTTCGCAATTCTCGCAAACAGACATGACACCTTCAGTGTAGCCGACGATAAACTGATTGATGCCGGGGAAATCACCACCACCAACAGCACCGACTTTGCCAGTGCGCGACAGCATGCCTGCGGCGATACCGGCCAGATAACTGTTCTCATGGGTATAAATGTTGAAGAGTGCGAGGTTGTCATATTCCGGTACTGCCGGGAAGAATGTTTCCTGCGCGGCAAAGAGTTGATCCGGGAATTCATCAGCAATTTCTTCGACAGTGGTTGCATCAACCGCAATCGAAATCACCAGATCCGGCTCTTCCTGGATGGCGCGACGCATAGCTGCATCATGTTCCTGAACGCCTTCAGTTTCGATGATAGTACCTTCTACGCCGAGTTCAGCTATGGCGCGTTCTGCACCAGCCGCCGCTGAGTCGATGAAGGAACGGTCACCACGGGCATTGGGGAGAATGATCTGGAAACTGATACCGCTATTATTCATCGCTTCCATGGCTTCCTCGGTTGCGGTAACCGGAGCTAAGCACGGATCTTCCCATTCCACTTCTTCCTGTGCGGAAGCCAAAAATGTGATGCTGGTGAGGAGTATTAAAGATAGAACAAGTGCAAAAGAGAGACGCTTCATATGAGGAACCTTTATCATATAGAGCTAAACAGAAGTTATAAGTAGAACATATTTTAGTGCGAGATGGTTATGAACTTTTTACTGAATCTTGAGCACCTCTTATCGTACTTTTTAGCTATAGTTGACATATATTAAATCCTTTTTTTGCGCTATACAAATTCTGTAGCTTTTACATGAGGTCTGATTTGGCTTTTTCTTACAAGGCCGCTATGATTTTCGGCCATTATCTTGTGGAGGTTCCATGATTGAATTTGTACAGATTTATCCTGAAATCAGACATTGATATTGAAGTGATCTGTTGCTTCGTTGGAAACTGCTTCTATCTTATCTGGAGTCATAAAATGACAACAATCTTGCTGCATGGCGGCCTTGTTCTCTGTCTGGGGCAGGGCGATAAAGTTTATGATCATGGTTATGTTCTGATTGAGGATGACCGGATTGTGGCTGTGGGTAATGTGTCAGAGTTGGCGGAAAATTTGCCGTACGATCAGATCGTTGATTGTAGCAATTGGCTCATTATGCCGGGTTTGGTCAATGCCCATACACATACCCCTATGACTTTGTTCCGAGGGCTGGCCGAAGGTGTTTCGCTGTTTACGCTGGACGGGTGGTATCAGGCGATTCGCGTTCTGGAAGAAGTGATGACGGCGGATATGGTGCCGTCTGCGGTTGAGATTGCCTGTGCCGAGATGATCCGTACCGGGACAACCACCTTTGCCGATCAATACTTTTTTACAGATCAGATTATCCCGGTTGTGGAAAAGAGCGGGATGCGCGCAGCACTGGCTTATGGCGTGGTCGAGCTGGGTGACCCGGTTGCGCGCCAGCGTGAACTGGTTAAATTAGAAGCCTTTCTGGAGGAAATGGGCGGACGTACCCATGATCGGCTTCAGGGCTGGATTGGGCCACATGCGTTTTTTGTGGATAATTCGCTGGAAATGATGGAGGCCGAACATCATCTGGCTCAAAAATTCCAGACGGGGATGCACATTCATATCTCAACCACAGGTGAAGAAGACCGGCTCACGCAATCACAATTTGGTATGAGTGCGGTGGATAAGCTGCGTGACTTAGGGATGCTGGATGGACGCATTATTGCTGCCCATGCTATTACGATCCCGGAGGCTGATTGGCCGACATTGGCGAATTTTGATTTCACCGTGGTTGCCTGTGCGAGTGCTTGTATGCGGGCTGGTGCAGATGCGGCACCCGTTGTGGGGATGCGGCAAGCCGGGGTTAATGTCGCTATTGGTACCGACAATGTCTGTAATAATAATGATTACGATTTGTTCAGTGAGATGAGAACGCTCGCTAAATTGGCGAGTTTCCGCGAAAAACGACCCGGTGCTCTGACAGCGCGTGAGGTGCTGGATATGGCTACTGCGGGTGGCGCACAAGCATTAGGGTTAGCGGATGAAATTGGCGAGCTTGTACCCGGCAAAAAAGCTGATCTCATCTTATTGAATCGCGATGAAATCGGCTGGTCACCTTATCTGACGAATGACCCGTTTACTGCTTTGGTTTACAGCGTCAATGGCCTGCATGTGACCGACGTGATGGTTGATGGAAGGTGGTTACTGCGAGAGCGCCAGTGGCAAACACTGGATTATGCTGCCGCAATCCGAGAACAGAATCGGCTGGTTGAGCCGTGGTGGGCAAGCATAAAACACCTTCGAGTATGATTTATTCGTATAGTCATTTACACCAAACGTTGATATTGCCTATCAGCCTGATAGGCAATCGCATCAAGTGAACGAATTTCATATTCATTTAATACTGCATCCGTAACCCGGCAAACATCTGAGATATCAAAACCGGCACGCTGGCGAAGATATTTCGCGCAGAGGGGGTATTTATGATGAATCATATTATCGACTGATGCGAGAAATGCCTGTACCTGTTCCGCTTGCTCTGGCTGATCTGTAAAATGTTCACACAGCCAGACAATCAACTGCGGATAAAAATTCGCCGCGATTCCGCAATAACCTTTTGCACCAGCTTTAAGGGACTCCAATAAAGCGGTTGTATCAGCATTATAAATTTTCAGGGACGTACCCATAGCGGACTGAACTTTTGCCTTCACTAAACCCAGATTGCGAGTCGTCTCTTTATACAGATGGAATCTCCCCGTCGTGGCGGCCCACGCGACCAGATCAGGTGCTAAAGTGCGATGATAGGGAAGGGGGCATTCGTATAGGGAGAGGGGTATATCGCCTGTTTGTTGCAGTAGTTGTTCCAATCTCTGCTGCCAGATGCTATCGTTTTCCTCAGGGGACGCCAGCGTGCTGATCAGAACAGTGATTGCCTCCACACCTGACTCATGCATTTTCTTGATGAATTCGGCCTGTTGAGGGATTGCACCGCCAAAAGTGCCGGATGCCACAACTGGAACGCGGCCATCAGCCCGTTTCACCACATGCTTTGCTAATGCCAATCGCTCATCAGCATCGAGGTTAAACATTTCGCTGGATTGACCTACGGCAAATAATCCCGCTACACCTGAGTCGATGTACCAATCCGTGAGCTTATCAACACCTTGCCAGTCAATGGTTTTGTCAGCCTTAAAAGGCGTAATCATAGCCGGCCAGACACCATCAGGAAGTACACTATTTAAGGTCATTTTTTCATCCATAAAATAGAAAATTAAAACTGCATTTGCTCAATTATTCACGCGCTCATAAGGACGTAGAAATTGCAGATCATTCCAATCCCATATCCTTTCGGGATGCTTATCAATATCCATCGGTATGCTATTCCAGGCAATTGCAATCAGCCAGTGAAATACTACGTTTAGCAGTATGAATCCATAAGATAGTGAATGCCAAAACCGAGATAAATCCCCCATAATACGAAAAAAATAATAAGACTGTAGCGCTAAGCGGAGTAGCTTGTGATCATAGCCTTTTCCGGATTACCGGCTGTTATTCTGCAACGCTTTTAAGAAGCGCTACGCTAAATGGCTTTAACTCGATAGCGGTGCCGTTCGTTTCCAACTTGACCATGGAAGCGTTAGTCCATGTGGGTTTTTCCATCGCCTTGAGTAATCCTGTGGTGTTTTCATCAAGGCGCTGTAATTGATAATTACCTGCAAAGCTCTGCACGGTGACAGTTTGTGGCTGATCGGTAAAATTCACGAGGTAAATGCGGATAGCGCCGCTATCATCAATGATGAGGCCATCGACCTTAAGCGGTGAACTGGAAATTGATCCAATCACCTGCGTACCCTGATGGTAGTTTGCAAAAGTTTCTAACAACAAGTAAATCGGATACACCATACCGGGCTGTGATGGAAATTTGTCAGGTAAGGGGTTGCCTTGATCCTGCTCAATCACACCCAACCAGCCCGTTGTTTCATAATAGGTCAGGCTCTGCGCACCCGCCTCAGCGAGATATTTGATACTCCCCAATGTCCAACCCGCACCAAAAAGCGAGATTTGCCGATTATCGACCTGCGCTGGTAACTCATCAGTTGACGGCGCACTTTCTGATTTTGCAGCGGCTGGTTCGTAGCGTTTTTTGAGCGTGATGGGCCCGACAATAAGGTGCTTTTGGGGAGCAAAACTTTGCGCTGTTTTGATCGTTATGCCCTGAATCGGCAGATTCTCGACCATCGTCATATTGTCGAATGCGTGAACCTGTGGATTAAGCGAATAGGAAAGAAAATCAGCTTCGTCTATAGTGGGGTGGTTGGTGTTGAGTTCTGTAAAATAGCCATCGGTTCCAGACCCAATCGGCACATCGGCGTAACCCTCTAAATGCTGGTGTGCAAGCCTGACCCATTTGGGTGGCGCTGATAACTCGGATTCATGCAGGATGATCCAACGAATAACAGAGGGTTGTAAATCATCAGCCACCAGACGCAGGTCGCGCAGTTCTTGATCGCCATTTTCGCTCAAAAATAGTGCGATTTCCAGTGGGACGCCTTGAAGCTGTTGTGATTGGTGGATTGCAGCTTGCAGCTTTTCGCGGAAATTGTCTGTTTGCAGGTACAGATTGATGCGTAAATGCCCCAGGTTTAATTTTGAAAGTAAAGCTGCCTCTCGATCAGATAAAGGTTGACCATGCGATGCACTGGCAAGCCCAATTTCCGGTAAAGCTGATTTTTTATCTGTTGCCTGAAATTGAATTGCTGCATCCCTGGATTGATCTTCAACAGCGCTGCTGGTTGAGGCAGTTATAGATATGCGCTGCCAGACGCGCGTACCGGCTTCGACGATGATTGGTTTGGGTAGGGCAGATGGGGTGCAGTAGGTCTTAAACGATGCGTCTGTCCAGTTGCGCTGGTCTTCCATCTCAAAAATGTCCCCCTCCATAAGCACGCGTGCCTGAATACTCTCTGAAGGATGCGTTGTGATGGCGCGGATATTAAAGAAGGGCTGCTGTGCCTGGATTAGCTGCGGGAAATTAGCTTGCGTTGTAGAGCCATCGACATGCTCGATCAGGGCAGCTTGCCCAGCGCTACTGGCCGGATGCAAAACGCAAAAGCCGATTCGATTACGCTGGAAGGCCGAGTTTGCCTGACCATCAAATTTAAAAATGACTTTTCCATCAGCGGTTCCGGTGATAATGCCGTGCCAGCTAAAGTCAATTTCTTTGCGAATGTGTCTGGCTAGAAACGTAACCTCAAAAGAATCATCCTGAATATCGAAACTGACATCTTCGAATTGAGGGACGATTGTATCCCAGGACTGATCACGAACGGCGGCATAAATCTGCTGCACAATAATGTGCTGACCCACCCGAATATGCCTTATCCAGCCGTTTGCATAGATGAGCGATAGTGGGCCAGCTTTCAGATGGATTTCTTCAGGCAAGGGTTGTGGGTCACCATAGTAAAGTGTGTTCAAACTGGAGGTATTCAAAGGCTATCCCCTGTATGCTGGCTCATGAATAGTAAGAATTGTAACCGGATTAGGGTTATCCGCGCGAGTTTCGGAAAACAGCCTATCATTGCGTTTGGCAACATATATTAGTACAGCAAATCGGTATTGAGCACGTTTAGCATGGGATCGTTATTGAGATAGCGCCGCAGATTTTCGCAGAAGAGATCGGTCAGCTTTTTATTTTCGGTATCAGCTGTGCTGGCGGAATGTGGGCTGATGATAACATTCGGCATATCCCAGAGCGGATTATCAGCAGGAAGCGGCTCGACCTCAAATACATCCAGTGCAGCCCCTTGCAAATGACCAGACTGCAAATTTTCTATGAGCGCGTTTTGATGCATTACGGCGCCACGTGCGATATTGATGATGACTGCTCCTTGAGGCAACTGAGCAATCTGTGCTGCACCGATGAGGCCTTCAGTTTCTGGTGTGTGGGGTGTGGCAAGCACGAGGAAATTCGCATTTTTCAAAAGTGAGTTGAGCTCATCTGGCCCGTATAAATGATCGACATTCGTTACTGACTTTTGCGGATCGCGCCGGTTGCCGATGACGTTCATATCAAACGCTTTGGCGAGTTTGGCGACTTCCCGACCAATTTTACCCAGACCGACAATAGCGACAGTTTTTCCAGCCAACTTGGTCGAGGCATAACGCTGCCAGTTGTGATTTTGTTTTTCCTGTTGCAGATAAAGATAATTCTTGGCAAACATAATCATTGCCATGATGGCGAATTCGGCCAATGGACGGGCGTGAATGCCGCTGGAAGTGGTCAATACCCAGCTTGTGCGCTCTGAATAGCGAGTGCGTTTGACCAATTGACCGATGCCTGCGCTGCTGGATTGAATCCATTTGACGTTTGGCGCTAATTCGGGTAACGCGTCCAGATTGAAATAATCGAAATCGAAGAGAATGTCTGCCTGTTGTAAGAGACTTTTCCATTCAGCATCTTCAGCTTCACTACGCTGTGGCTTTGCGCTGTGATCGGCTTTGTAGCGCGGTTGCCCCACCAGATCAGGGCGGTAGATCAGATTAAGTTGCGGAAATTCGTTGCGGATCTGCTCGACATATTCCGGCTCAAGGTAGGAAGCGAAAAGGATATTCAGCGTTTTATCGGTCATCAATGTGCTCTCTTGTTTAAGTCGTGCAATATAGAATCTGCAAGGCTGATATTATGAGTACGACGTCAAGCTTGACGTATTGCCTGGATATAAGCAAAGGTGTCTGGAATATGGACTGGTAAATGTCGGTAAAGCGGGCGTGGCGGTGCGACAAGAATAGCTTCCATCATCCCGCCTAAATCAGTTGCTTCTGCTGTGGGATAAGGCGCAGGTTGATGCCAGTCTTCAGCGCTGAGTTGCTGAAGTTTTTGCTTAAGCTGCGTCTGGGTGCTTTCCCACTCATCCAGTATGTCTTCTAGTGACTTGTGCTGACGATCCTCAATACCGGAAAAATGCACACGACG
>JBBSQD010000088.1:0-22175 GCA_038258185.1 Aggregatilineales bacterium
GACACCGTATGCGGCACCGCGTTTTGATTCAGCACTCAGTGAAGTTGAGGAAAGCACCACGACCTGGTTAGTCGGCGAGGAGAGTCCGCTGCTGGCCTTAGCTCAGGATGCACTGGTGAGTAAATTATCGGTGTATGCGTTGGGGCGATTGGCGGAGGAACACAGCGGCTGGCATACGCATTTCGCGCTGCCTATTTTGCTGGAGGCGCTGACACTGTTTGGGCAGTAGGAGACTGTAACCGTGCCAGATAGGGTAAACCATCGAAAATCGAGCGTGTGGCCTGTGCCTCTGCCAGCACGGTAGCCGGTAGCAGGCCAAAATATTCGCGGGTGCCAGCGGCCATCCGCAGCGACCCCGCCACCACCACTAAGGCTTCGTCCGCATCAGCGACCTCTGCCAGCGCGTCTTCGAGTAATGGTGCGATTTCAACCGTCGCATAACGGTAATCAATCTGCTCAAACAGCTTTTCCGCGCTCATGCCCCGATGGCCGGGAGCCTGCGTAAATACCATATGAAAACGCGGCGAGTCAAACTGCTTCAGATATTCATTAGCCACTTTATCACTCAACATGCCGACGATCACCCGCACCGGTTTGACTGGTCCAGCCAGTCGTGCGATTTCCGTCCGCAGCCGTCGCGCAGAATCGGCTGTGTGACCACCATCCACCAGCACGGTGCGCTCCCCGACTTTAATCGGCTCCATGCGTCCCGGCAGGCTATTAAAGCTTAGACCGGGCAGGAAGCGGCAGCGCGGAATCACACCCCGTTCCAGCAAATTCTGCCACGCCGCCAGCGCCAGCAGCGCCTCGCGGCTTTCCCGGCTGAAATTACAACCCCCGTCCAGATGCAGATTTACGGATAACATCCGCGCATCACTCTGCAAAACACGGAAAATATCCGGCGCTTGCTTCACCGTGACTGCATGACCACCCCGGCGCATAATCCCGGCTTTATGCCATGCAATCGACTGGCGTGAGCCGCCGAGCATCGCCATATGTTCATTTTCGATGCGCGTAAAAACCGCCAGAATATTATCGACGATATTCACCGCGTCGAAACGTCCACCCAGGCCGATCTCAAGCACCAGAATGTCCGGGCGTTTTTGCCCAAACCACCACAGAGCCAGCGCGGTGGCCTGCTCAAATGTGCTGTAGATATGATTCAGACTGTGGGCAGCGGCATGAACCGCCTCGAACCCGGCGGTAAATTCATCCTCAGTGATCATTTCGTCATTATAGAAGAAGCGTTCGCGGAAGCTGTGCAGATGCGGGCTGGTATACAGACCCACATTGAGGCCATTGGCGCGCAGCAAGCGGGCAATGTGATGGCAGGTGGTGCCTTTCCCTGTGGAACCAGCGACGACAATTGCCGGAATGCCTTTGTGCGGTTGTCCCATAGCGTTCGATAACGCCTGCATCGGCTGCAACGAACGCGGTAAATCGCCCGCACGGATGGGTTGGCATAACAGGTTTAAGGCTTCAAGGTATTGCATACGACCTCTATCGGGTCAATATATAACCATTTACGAACTCTAGCACTACTATTACAAATAATCAACCTAATGAAAACGAATTGTAACCTTCTGACCTAACAACAAACTCTCACAAGTGACTTTTTATGAGAAAACACGACAACATTTTAGTCCCTCTGTTCAGCGCGGTATATCCCCCAAAAGAACTGGTTATCAGATCAAAACAGGTCATACGGGTGCGGGGTGGTTAAGCCTTATACCTCGGATGAGCCCCAGGCGTTAAACAGGTCTTAATTTATCAGGGGGGATAGTGTCTTGCAAAGCGCCTATTAACTATGGTAACATTTGGCTACAAACCAATTCTTATCGCTTAGTTTAGCGAAACGCAAAGTGTTAGAAGAACCCGACAACCCTCCCAGTTATCCCAACTTCCAGGCAAAGTTTGAAACGAACTTACCAGCCCATGGTGCAGTCGCGCCAGGGCGTTGTTTGCGTTTACGTGGTTACTGGTTCATTAGCTAAAGGACAATAAATACATTGGATGACGGCGACTTATCGAGCCTTCTTATTCTCTTAGTGTTGATCGCAGTTCATGCGCTCATTACGCTGGCGTACACCGCACTGGTCAATATCCGCCAATCCACCATGCGCGAAGAAGCGCAGGACGGTAATCAGCAAGCTGGGCAGGTGCTGGCGCTGACGGAAAATTTCGCACGCCTGAATGTCACCTATCAGCTCGGCCTGATGCTTGTCAGGGTCGCCGTGGCCGCGTTTGCCACCCTCTTCATTGCCCAACCGATCATCGCCGCCAATGCCGATTTCCCCGCATGGCTGATCTATGCACTGGTTTTGGGGCTGACCGCCTTCTCTACACTGATCCTCGGTGAATTGCTGCCTGCCGCGCTGGGCAGTTCCCGCGCCGATGGCATCGCCCTGTGGCTGGCTTTCCCCATGCGCACCCTGATGATTGTGTTCACGCCGCTCGTCAGCCTGACCATTATCCTCAGCAAATGGCTGTCCAGCCTGTTTGGCGGCGATGTCGTGGATGCGGCCATCACCGAAGAAGAGATCATGACGCTGGTCGATGCCGGTCAAAAAGAAGGCACGATTGAAGATGGCGAAAAGGAAATGATCCTGTCCGTGCTGCAATTTGACGAGACGCTGGCGCGTGAAGTCATGGTGCCGCGCATGGATATTGCCGCGCTGGAGATCAGCACACCGATTGATGCCGCGCTGGGTAAGTTCGTCAACACCGGCCATTCGCGCATCCCGGTCTATTCCGAGACGATTGATAATATCGAAGGTCTGCTCTATGCCAAGGATTTACTCTCGCTGTGGCACAATGGCGGCCCCAAGCCGCAGTCCATCCGCGAGATGATCCGTCCGGCGCATTTCGTGCCGGAAAGCCTGCGTGCCGACCTGCTGCTTAAAGAACTCAAGCACAGCAAAATTCATATGGCGATTGTCGTCGATGAATATGGCGGTACCGCCGGTTTGCTCACGATTGAGAATCTGCTTGAGGAAATCGTCGGCGATATTCAGGACGAGTACGACATCAACGAAGAAGCGGAATACGTCGAAATCAGCGAGACTGAATACCTCATTGATGCCAGTATGGATCTGGATGATGTGAACGATCTGCTGGACATTGACCTGCCCACAGACGACAATGACACCCTCGGTGGCTTCATCTATAGCCAGATCGGGCGTGTGCCGACAGTGGGTGAAGTGGTTGAGGATAAAGATAACGATCTGGTCTTGTGTGTCGAGTCCGTCGATGGGCGGCGCATCCGCAAGGTACGCGTGACCAAAGTGCAGCCTGTCACCGACGAACCGGAAGCCGATAGCCAGCTTCCCACAACCGAAATATCCCCTACTCAGGAAATGAGTAATAAACCAGCATGACATCTTCTGTACCCATCGAAACCCAGGCGCTGGTCGCATCGGCCAGTGGCGCGATGCTTCGCGCTTACGTGCCTTATTCCAATTATCGTGTCGGTGCCGCCTTACGAACCAAGGACGGCACCGTCTTCACCGGCTGTAATGTCGAAAACGCCGCTTATCCGGCCTGCATCTGTGCCGAGCGTACCGCGCTCGTCAAAGCCGTGAGCGAAGGCTATCAGCAATTTAACGCGATTGCCGTGGTCACCGTCAATGGCGGTTTCCCGTGTGGGCTCTGCCGCCAGATGCTGTACGAATTTTCACCGAATATGCGGGTTTTCGTGGGTGAACCGACGGGCAAAGTCCTGCACGATATCGCCCTCAAAGACCTGTTGCCGCATGGATTTGGGCCACAGGATCTACCCAGGTAACGCGCATGCCACGTCAGGAGCGTGCTTTTCGTACCCCGGCGATCATCCTGAAACGCCGCGATTTTGGTGAAGCTGACCGCCTGCTGACAGTGCTCACACCCCAGCGCGGCAAAGTCGATGTGATTGCCAAAGGTGCGCGTAAGCCTACCAGCACCAAAACCGGCCATGTCGAGCTGTTTACCAAAGCAGATATGCTGATTCATCAGGGCCGCGAACTGGGCATTCTGGCTCAGGTCGAGATGATTGAGCCTTATCTGGAAATTCGCGAGGATTTACAGCGCGGCGCGTATGCCAGTTATGTGGTGGAACTGCTGGATCGCTTCACCGGGCAGGGTGACGAGGATACCGCCTCACTGTTTAAGCTGCTGGATGAGACGCTTGACCGCCTGTGCCATGACGACGACCCGCGGCTGGCGGTGCGTTACTACGAGATTCGTCTGCTGGACATTACTGGTTTTCGCCCCGAACTGAATATGTGTGTGTTCAGCCGCGAACCGATCGAGGCGGAAGATCAGTATTTCAGTTATGGTGAAGGTGGCGTTGTAAAGTCAGAACATGCCGTGCGCACCACCGCCATTGTGCCCATCTCCATGCTCACCCTCAAACTGCTGCGGCATATGCAGCGCAGCGATTATGCTCACGTTAAAAGTCTGAAAATTACCCTCTCCCTCCATAATGATGTCGAGCGCTTGCTGCTGGGCTACATCACTTTTGTGCTGGAACAGAAGCTCCAGAGTGTCGATTTCATCCGCCGAATCAGACGTTAATTCACCTCTGCCCTCGTTTCTGTTTATAATTAAATCACAACACCCTAAGAACCAGAGGTTAAAGAATGGCGGTTGAAATCAATTGGGATAAGACACACGATCATATTTTAGTCATTACGGTGTCTGACAGGTGGACCTGGGCCGAGATGGCAGAGACGGTTAAAAAGCGCAATGAAATGATGGAATCGGTAGACGCTATCGTGGATGTCATCGTCAACATGGAAGCCTCCAGCGGTATGCCTGCCAATACTCTGACCGGGGCGCGTCAGGTGGGCAAAAACCGGCCAGACAAAGAAGGCATGACCCTGGTAGTGGGCACAAGCGGTTTTTTACAGGCCATGTTCGACCTGTATATGCGCATGAACAATCACCAGAGTGAGGTCTTTCATCTGGTCAGAACGATGGATAAAGCCTATGCCGTGGTTGCCGAAAGAAAACTGCAGCGGGCTTCCAGCTAGCGCGTCCAAAATTCTGTTTGCCCAGTTGGTTTGCAGCGCTTATGATTAAGGCAGTACTCAATCCTGGGAAATATCTGTGACAGACACGCTGGATCGCATTATTTACAGCAAACAGCCGGGCGAAAATCCGGCAGACGAGCAAGAGCCCACCCTGTCATTTACGGGTGAGCTGACCGTAGAAGACACACGTCTCTGGCGCGACGCGGTAGGGCTTGACCCTGTGCCGGAAGACATCTCACCGGGATCGCTGGCGTTAGGCATTTTCAACGGGCCGGGGCGCATGTTCATTTTAAGCCGCGTCTATCAGCCAACTGACGCTGCCGCAGCGCCGATTTACGAATATATCGGCTTGCCCCGCAAACTCTTACAGCAGGCTGCTGGACATTTAGAGCCACTGCTGGCGTTGATGCAAGCGCCGCTGCCCACTTTGGATCACGCTGCCCAGCCGGTAATCAGCCCACTCGACACGCCGGAATTAATGCCCTGGTCACCCGAAGAACGCCAGAAGCATCTCAAATCCCTGCTCAACACTTATGCAAATGGCAACATCGCCAGAGTGCTGGCCTTGCTCGACTCTGCGCTGGATGACCGCCGCTTATTAATCCGCAACTTTGACGGTGACGCCGGGCAGCGGGTCGCCTGGGTGCAAGGCGTGATGGCCTTATTACCCGCCATCGCCCGCGCAGAAATCACCTTCGCCACCTACGTCTCCAACCCCAAAAATGCCAACACGCGCATTGCTTTTACCGATAGCGATGTGGACACCGAGCGCTGGGAAATCGGCGGCACAAACGATGATGTCCCCCAGATGCATACGCTGCAATCGCCTTATGTGCAATTGCTGGCCGACATCTGGAATGATGATCTGGTGGCATTTCTGCAAGCACTCGAGATGATGGATTCGCTGGCGGAGGTGATCTTACCCGGCCTCGACCTCAACGAGGGGCTGAACCGGGTCGCCGCCCATACCACCATCAACCTGCGCATTCTGGCCGGAACCGAAGTCTCCATCAGCGATGTCAAAGCGATTTTTTCCGAGCGTCTGCCGCTGTCGGATGATCTGCATATTCTGTATGCCGAGCGCCTGTTAAACGAAGCGCTGGAAACCCGCGATGTCGAAGCCGCGCTGATCGTCGCTCTGGAAATGGACTCCGACCCGCAGCTTGACCAGAAGCTTCATCTGCAACTGATGGAGGCATTACAGTCCCAACCGGACGCGGTTTATGTGTTTATTCGGGCGCGGTTAAATGATGCGATGGAATCCAGTCAGCGCTGGCTGGAACGCTTGCAGATCGCGGCGTTGGCGTCGCTGCGGGTCGCCATCAGCGCGGCGGATTCCACCACAATTATCAACTGGCTGCGGCTGATTTCCCGCGAGCCACTCAGTTACGGACTCAGCGAAATTCTGCGGCAGGGCATTTTCACCGCCCAGATACGCGCCCATGACGACGGTGAACTGGCGCGTCAGCTTTTAATTCTGACGGTGAAGCGCGACCCGGAAATTATCAATCAGCTTCTGGATGATGCGGCTTTTCTGGCGGTGGTGCCAGAAAATATGGGCGCTGTCCTCCGCGACTATAACGGTGACCCGCTCGTCACTTTACAAAATCGTGGGCCGGAGTTGTTTCTGGTGGTGATGGCCCGCGCCGCCCGTGCCCACTCCGCAGAGATGTTCAACCCGCAGACCATCGAAAATGTCTGGCGTTTGTTTACCGCGGGTCAGACCTTTAACCTGCCGACACAATACCAGCCTGCCAGTATTGTCGATATCTGGGTGGAAAGCGGCACCGGCTGGCTGCCCAATGACATGCTCCAGACCATCTGCACACTGATGCTGGCGGATGGCCGCGATGAGTTGTTTTATCGCATGGCCTCGCAGTTGGCCTCGCAGGAACTACTGGTCGATATGCTGGTCACGGTTTTACAGAGCAGCCAGCGCAATATCACCGATCTGCTGCCGCTCATCGCCCATCTGATCAATAACAAGCAGATCACCCAGCAGGAAGCGGTCAATACCTATATCGAATTGATTAGTCTGCGCGAATGGCGCCAGATCGCGCTGCCACTCGTCGAGCAGTTGGCGCGCATCGTCCAGCAAGTTCCCGCGCTGGATATTCCCACGCACACTATCTGGCGCTTGCTGGATAACGCCGCCACGTCCCGCTCGGACATGGTGGCGCGGGTGGCCGCCCGTCAGTTATTTAATGACATGGAAGCCAGCTTTAATCAGGAAGATGAAGGCGCCAATAACCTGATCGTCGAGACATTACTGCGCCTGTTTGACCAACTGCAATGGAGCAACAGCGCACGTCAGTATGTCTTGAACTGGTGGCGTGACTTTGTGCGCAGTCAACCTGTCGCGCGTTTAGGAAAACTGGACAAGGCTTTAGACGGCAAACGTGCGCTGGAAGATTGCCGCACGATCTTACAATCGACGCTGGCTTTCCGGCGCATGCTGGGCAAACGCTCTATCGGCGAATTCGCCTCCGCCATCAATATCGCCTTTTCCGTGCTGGAAGATATCGCCGACTCGTTCGATCCATCGCCGCGCCGCGCAGTCAGCTTTGACGAAGGCACCATTCGGGCTGAACTGGATGCGCGTAAAAGCGAACTGAGCGATCAGGAACTCCGCATTCTGACCACCAATTTTCGCGAACTCGCCCAATTAATCGGTGAAATGGGCGACCATCGCAGTAAAGCCAATCTGATGCGCCGTGGCGAAAATATCGACCGCCAGTTGATGTCCGGGGAGCAGCAGCCCGACAGTGCTGTCGATGTCATGAAGTGGGTCGCGGGTTATCTGGACGGTGTGCAGAACCGCGATGATGAGGCTAAGGACTAAACAATGCTGTAAAAACGCCGCATAACCGCGGAGCGTCGTCGCCTGGAAGCGGGTTATTATGATGATGCCGAAACCAATAGCAACCGGCAAAAACAGAAGCGCCGCCGTGTATTTTTGATGTTTGGCAGTGTGCTGCTGGCCTTCAGTTTTATCGGGCTGGTGCTGGGCTTCCTTGAAGTTCTGAAAATCCGCGAAGGGGGGCAATGGCCGCAAGCCCCGGCAGATATTACCAGCACGTGGGTGGACTATCGTTCCAGCCGATCCTCCTCGTATTTTGTCGTGGTCGGACGTTACGAATACGACGTCAACGGCCAGCATTATGTACGCGATGCCGATGTATCAGGCCGTTTCCGCTATCGGGCTGATGCTGAACAGGCCGCCCCGACTTATGCCGGTCAGGTGGGCACCATCTGGTATGATCCGTTTGAACCGACACGTTCGCAGAATTCGCCCATCACCGCCGCACTGGCAATGGGTGTGCTGGCCATCACCGCCGCAGTGCTCATTTTTGGTCTGCTGCTGGTTCATCAGGGCATGGGCATAGAGACTGGTCAGAGGAAAAAATAAAGGCGCTCCGGTTGGAACGCCTTTGGATATCTGCGATTACTTCGGCAATTGATCCGCAGGAATGTCCTTCAAAAACTGATTTTCAACATCACGCTGTGAGACAATCGCATCCGTAACACCCCAATCAAGATTGATCTGCGGGTCATCCCAGCGCACGCCGTTTTCATCGGTGCCGCCGTTGTAATAATTGTTGACCAGATACGTCAGCGTGACATCGGTCAGCGCGACAAATCCATGCGCCACCCCCACCGGGATAAACACGCCCATATTGTTGGTGTCGCCGATTTCCAGTGTCTCAGTCGCCATATACGTCGGTGATGAGGGCCGCAGGTCAACCATACCTACGCGCACCACACCTTTGGACACATACCAGTAATCAATCTGATGGTGATGGTAATGCAGGCCGCGCAGGACATGCTGCTTACTGTCGGAGCGGTTGCTCTGCATCTTCTCCCAGTTAATCCACGGGAACCATTCGCGCCGGAAAGTCTCCATAAACTGGCCGCGTTCATCGGCATAGGCTTTAATCGGTATCATATACACGCCTTCGATGTTCTGCGAAGGGGTGGCCGGGGTTTGTTGTTTGGCTTGGGTGGTGTCATTCACCAGCATTCTGTCTTTCTCCGTCCTTGAGTGGCTGTTATTTTACCTCACGATACAGGCTTACCCTTGCCTTTAACTAACGCTCAAGCCCGATAATCTGCTGCATCTCCGCGATGAAATTCTCAGCCCCTTCTGGTGGATTATCCGTCAGGTCCAGATAGTGCTGGAAAGCATCCAGCCCTTCCTGCCAGTGTCCAAATTCCAGCGCCAGCAGCGCCGCATCCAGATACACATCGGCATCGGATGCTGCACTGGCTTCTAAAAGCAGCCCGCTGATCTCCTGCTCGCGCAAATCAGTCACCCAGTAACCACGTCCATAGTTAGCAAAATTCCTGGCAAATTCAGCATGATCATTAAAGGCATTCGCGTAGTTGGTGATGGCAGTATCATAATCACCCTGATGCAGATTCACGGTAGCCAGCCCGATATATGTGGTGGCGCGAAAGAAACGATGACTGTCGCTACCGTCATACGTCATGCGCGCGAGATAACTCGTCAGATCCTCATGGGCCTTATCGTATTCCTCCAGCGCAATATAAATCTGCGCGCGATACAGGAATGGCGCGACATTGAAATGACCATTGATCTCCAGCACTGCCGTATAGGTACTTTCTGCACTGTTGTACTTGCCCAGATGACCATACAGTGCTCCCAGGTTATAAGCCGCATTTTCATTGGTGCTGTCCAGTTCTAAGGCGCGTTTATAATCACTGATTGCCACATAAGTATTTCCCAGCATGGTATAGGCAATCCCGCGTGACATAAAGGCCCTGCTATCATAAGGATCATAAGTCACCGCCAGTTCATGATCTGCCAATGCCTGTGTAAAATCGAGATAAACCTCGCCATACAGGTTCCCGCGGAAGCGATAACAAAATGAACAGTACGGGTTGATTTCAAGTGCCATATTGAAATCAGCCAGGGCATCGTCATAATTACCCATGTTTTTGTAATGCAGGCCGCGGTTGGCATAAGCTGTTGCCAGATACGGGTCAATGTCGATGGCCTCGGCATACATATTAAAATTATCCGGAATGGACATGGCATTCGCGCGATTGCTGTAGATCAGGCCGTAGGCCGGGTTCGCCTCAATCGCCAGATCATAATACTCAATTGCCTGAAAATTAGACCCAAAGTCAGCATAAGCGATTGCAATCCGGTTATAAGTGTTGGATAAAGTCCGGCCAAGATTAATGGCTGTCATGAAATCGCTGACTGCCCTGGGATCATCCGTATCCAAATAGACTTTCCCACGGTATTCATAAAGACGCCCATCTTCGCCATCCAGTTCAATCGCGGCGCTGTAATCTGCGAGGGCGGCTTCATACTGGCGCAAAGTGAGTTCAGCGGTAGCACGCTGAACATAGGCTTCGATATCGTCAGGGTTCGTTTGCAGTGCAGATGTCGCGTCACTGATAAGATTCTGAACGGCGGCATCACTATAAAGCGCTAAAGTCGGGCTACCGTCGAGAAATTCCGGCACCCAGCTATAAGCATTATCGACCAGGTAAAACCAGCGGTTGCCCTGCGCGTCAGTCTGTTCGGCAATAATCCGGCTTTTCATACCTTTCAGCATTTCGGCGGCGATAGCACCGTCCGGCTGCGGTTCGGTCACGACATTGAGATAGGGCACGATGACCAGCACTTCATCACCGACAGTGACGGCTGAGTCCTGTGCGGCAAAAGCAGGCGTTGCGATCAGCAGCAACAGAGATAGCAGTGGCATTAAAGCGTATTTAAGCATAAGAGTCTCCTGATAACTTACAAGTTTATTCTAAAAGCAATCAACTGCATTCAGGATTGAGACTGGCCAAAACCTATCATTCCTAACCGGCACAGGGGTTTGTAAAGTGTTTAGAGGCTGTTATACTGCTGCGCTACCCGCCAAATTCGCCCGTTTTTTTAGTTTTACACTCATTTTCAGGCGCTCATGTCAGGTTCAGGAAATCTGGTCGGGTGTATAATATCAGGATAGAAACCCTCGACTCGGAGTAGTTCGTCATGCCAGACAACAATCAGAATGCTTTTGCGGAAATTCACGACATTCGATCTCTGGTGAATGAGGTGGAAACCGCTTTACGCAGCCAGCATCAGATCCTCCAGATGCGCGGCATGAATCTGCCCAAAGGAACCTTCAGCGCCCTCAATGACATTACGGATGATCTGGTGAAGATTGAAGGTCAACTGGTCAACGAAGCTACTGAGCTGGGTCAGTTACGTGCCCTCACCGGCAATTCGGAAAAAATCAATTCCTCGCTGGAACTGGATGTGGTTCTGAAAGAGGCCATGCAGAACGTGGTCGACCTGACCGGTGCCGAGCGCGGCTACATCGTCCTCATTAATCCCTTTTCACAGGACGAAGAAGATCATCTGGAATTTCGCATTTCCTACGATCAGCAACAGCAGGAGCGTCAGGGTCGCGTGACGTTTCAGGGCAGCCGCAGCATTCTGAATAAAGTGCTGCAGGAAAAAGAAGCGCTGCTGACCGATAACGCCTTTGATGATGAGCGCTTTACGGACAATAACGCCACCATTGCCCGCCTGTCACTGCGCTCCGTGCTGTGTGTCCCGCTCAAACTCAAGGATCGTGTCATTGGCGCGGTGTATGTCGATAACCGCCTGCGCAGTGGTGTGTTTACCCGCCGTGAGGAAAATCTGCTGACAGCATTCGCCAATCAGGCCTCGATTGCCATCGAGAACGCGCGTTTGTACAGTCGCGTTCAGAGCAACCTCAACACCATTATCGAACTCAAGGAATTTATGGATAACATCTTTGAGTCGATTGGCAGCGGCGTCATCACTACCGACGCCGAGCAAAGCATTCAGATCTATAACCGTGCGGCAGCGGAGATCATGGCCTGTGACAGTGAAACGGCCATTAATCAACCGCTGGCGACCTTACTGCCGCACTTCGATACCGAATTTGCCCAGGAATTACACACGGTCTATCAGGAAAATAAGAATTCAGTCGTCGATATTGAACTGGAAATTCAGGATCGTGGTCGCCGCATTCTTAACATGAAACTCAGCCCTCTGCGCGATTCAGCGCATCGCGGCACCCAGGGGTTAGCCATCGTACTGGATGACATCACCGATCAGCGCGACAACGAGGAAATTCTCACGACCATGCGGCGTTATCTGCCGCCGGAGATGATTGACAATATCAAGGCGATTGCCGGACTGGACCTCGGTGGTGAACGCCGCGAGGTGACCTGTCTGTTTGTGGATATCGGCGCTTTGTCGACTTTCCCAACCGGGTTACGTCCCCAGCAGATTATGGAAATGCTCAACCGCCACCTGACCGTCGCCACCAACTGCGTCCACAGTGCACGTGGGGTCATTGATAAATATATGGGGCATGAAGTGATGGGGCTGTTTAACACCCAGTTTTCGCCCTGCGAAGATCATGCCGCCCGCGCGGTTGAAGCGGCGCTGAGTATGCGCGAAGCGTTTGAGCGCCTCTACCGCCAGCTTGGACTGGATGCTGACCAGCACACGTATCGCATCGGCATCCACACCGGGGTGGCGACCCTGGGCAATGTCGGCAGCCCCAACCGCCGCGATTTCACCGCCATTGGCGACAGCATCAACCTGGCTAAACGCCTGGAAGAAAACACCGTCGACGGCCAGATCATTATCAGCGAAGATACGCTGGCACATATGCGTCAATTCGGCGATGAGGTCTTCCTCTCCAACCTGCTGTGTGAAGAGTGCGACCCCGTCCAGGTAAAAGGCCGCCAGCAGCTTACCCGTATTTATGAGGTTTTCCGCTTATGATGCTCGACGATAAAGCCACAACGGATCAATCCGAGAACTCCTCCCATGATCAGGTACGCCAATTGGTCAAGCGCGTGGGTGATCTGACCCAGCTACTGCGCACACAGCAGGAAATCCTTAATCAGCGTGGGATGAGCCTGCCACCGAATGCCCTGCAAAGTCTGCAAACCCTCAATCAACGGCTGGAAGAACTTTCGCGCGAAAGCCTGATGTCCAATATTGAACTGCGCCATCTGCGTGCACTGGCGGACACCACCGCTCTGATTAACTCCTCACTGGATACCAGCGAAGTCCTCAATCGGGTGATGGATACCGTCATCCATCTGACGGGTGCGGAGCGTGGTTTCATCATGCTGCGTAACCCGGATGACTGGGAAAATCTGGAATTTGTCGTCACGCGTGGCATTGATGAGTCGCAGATGGGCCAGAATAAAATTATGGTCAGCCAGACCATCGCCAACAATGTCGCCAAAACCGGCCAGCCAGAACTCACCAGCAACGCCAGTAATGATCCGCGTTATCAGGGCAATGAGAGCATCATCGGCAATGCCCTGCGCAGCATCATCGCTGTGCCGCTGAAAGCGCGTGGCAATGTGATCGGCGTGCTCTACTGTGATAATCGGTTTCTGGCAGGCGTCTTTAATCAGCATGATCTCGATCTGGTCAATGACTTTGCAAATCAGGCCGCAGTCGCTATCGAAAATGCCAAATTGTTCGAGAGCACGCGCACGCATCTGGCCGAAGTCAAGGAAACCAGTGATCTGATCTCCAACATTCTCGAATCTATCGCCAGTGGTGTCATCGCCATTGATCAGGATGGCATGATTAACACCTGCAACCCGGCAGCCGAGGAAATTCTGGAGCAACCGGAAGATGCTGAAATCGTGGGCCGCCCCCTACTCGAAATTCTGCCAGCCAGTCTGGTGGAACCTTTTCAGGAATGGTTGCAGCATGTCAGCCATACCGGACAGCCGACTCTCGTCAAAGTCGAGCCGCTGCTGGATGGCAAAGGTCTGCGCTACTGGAATGTCATCTTCAGCCCTCTGCGTGACCAGAACGGACAGATGCAGGGTATCACCATTGTGCTGGATGATCTGACTGAGATTAATCAGCGTAAGGAACAGGTGCTGGAAGCCAGCCGTTATCTGCCCCCGGCGCTGGTGAAAAATATCCGCACGTTTGATATGACTCATGTCGGCGGTGAGGAACGCGAAATTACGTCCATGTCGGCGGATGTGCGCGGCTTCAGCACCTTCAGCGAACTGCTGGAACCCGAGGTGCTGATGGGCGTGATCAATCAGTATCTGTCTTTGGCTAGCGATGCCATCAATCTGTATGAAGGCGTAGTCGATAAATTCCTGGGTGATGCGGTCACCGGCCTGTTTAACACCCAGCTCCACCCGCAGCCGGATCATGCCATACGCGCCGTACGTGCGGCGATGAGCCTGATGTACGACCTCCACGCCGTGCACGAAATTTTACCGCCAGAGCAGCGCCTGTTTTACGGGTTGGGCATTCACACCGGCATGGCCGTGCTGGGTAATGTCGGCAGTACCGAGCGTAAGGAGTTCGCGGCGATTGGGGAAGCCACCGACATCAGCAAAATTCTGGAAGGCAACGCCAAAGCCGGGGAAATCATCATCAGTGAGGCGACTTATCAACTGGTGCAGGATTCGTTTGAGTGCGTGGCATTTGTGCCGGAGAAAACCAAAGGCCGCACCGATCTCACTATCGCCTATAAAGTCGTCAAGCGCAAAAACAACAGCAATCTCACGCTCGATGATTTTTAGTGATTGGGTGAATCAGACATTATGAGATGCTTAAGACAGATAAAGTAACGGAGAATCATCATGCAAAACGTACCAGAAAAAACTGTGTCGGATGTCGTAACGGATTTTCTTGGCGCTGCTCCCAACTTACAAGAAATTGCTGCCTACAGACTGCCTGAAGAATTACAGCAACGGGCACATCTTCTTCTGGAAAAGAACCGTGAGGGGACACTCTCAGCAGCAGAACGCGCCGAGATGGAGGAGTTTCGGCAGATGGATCATCTGTTGACGCAGGTTAAAGCTAAAGCGCGGCTTAAGTTGAAAACACAGTCATGAGTAAAGCTTACATAACGGCGGCACTCCGGCGTGAAGTTGTAGAGCGTGCGGGTGGTTGTTGTGAATACTGCCTTATAGACACTAAAAATCGTGCTATTGACTTTGCGATTGACCACGTGATTGCAGAAAAGCATGGTGGCCCCACACTATCTCACAATCTTTGTCTATCCTGTTTTGTATGCAACAGTTTTAAAGGCAGTGATATAAGTTCTGTTGACTGGGAAAACGATGGTGAAATTGTTCCCCTGTTTAATCCTCGGAACCAGCAGTGGGGCGATCATTTTCGACTGGATGGTGTGAGAATTGTGCCAATTAGTGCAACCGGGCGTGTCACGGTGTATCTACTACAAATGAATACACCTGAACAGATTAAGGATCGGCGGTTATTAATTGAATTGGGGATGTACCCCTGTAAGAAAGATTAGAATTTACCCTCGCTACTCCTCATCCGTGGGAGGGATCCAACCGAAAGGGGTATCCTCATCCAGTAACTCAAACGGATGCACCGGCTTCTCGCGGATCATGTCTTCGTTCGCCACGATCAACGCCGCACGCCGCGCTTCCTGAGCCGTATTTAAGCGCCGCAGATCGCGCGCATAATAGATCGACTTGCTGCGTTTCTCCGCCAGCGTAATCCGCGCCACACCCCGCGCAATCATATCAACCGGCATCGGCGCGACCCGCCCGAAAAAAATCCACGACGTTGGTGGGATGCTTCCCAGGCCCGTCGCCAGCATAAAAAAGGGATGTCGCCGCTGTCCGCGCAGATAGCCCATTGGCGCACGGATGATGGTCGCTTTCAGTCCCACACGATTCACATAATCTTCCGCTTCACGTTTGGCGCTCAGATACTGCCGGTTGACCCACGGCGCACGCACCGCACTCATCAGCACAATATGCGGACAGCCATCACCCACGCACATATTAGCGACATTCCGCGCGGAGACAAAATTCAGCCACTGATGCGAAAGGCCGCTTTTGGGGTCCGCCACCATACTGCCAACGGTGTGAATAACACTCTGATGTCCGCGCGCCCGACCCCGCAGGCTGGCCGGATTCCAGACATCCGCTACCCACCAGCGCGTGCGTTGTGCCAGTGGCCCCAGCTTATCCTCAGCACCGGGGCGCACCAGTAACGAGACTTCTGCCCCTTCCGCCAGCAGCGCTGCCGCAATGGTATCCCCCAGGAACGTCCCGCCACCTGTGACTAAAATGCGTTTTCCTGCCAATTACCCGAAACCTGTCTGCGATAAATAAAATCGCCATCCTCACCCAAGCTGGCGACTCACGATCCAGTTGATATGTGTGTTATATGTAGATGATAAACCCTACTAGAAGGGTTCATTCTAACGCCCGCCCGCCCTAAACAAAATAGCAGTTGTGCAGTTTGCAAAAATGGGCGTATAATAATAACAAAGGTTTAAGGTTTTATTTCCTCAGATCATTACTGAGAAAATGAAAATTTACCTGGATCAATTAACTGCACGTGACGGTCTGTGCATAAAATCGTATCATAAACCGCTTATTGCGGAACCGTCAAACAATACCAGGGTTGTTGCATCGCACTGTATCTAAAAAGAGAATCCGCCTCAAATTCAGGCGGTATGATGATTGTGCCGAAAAACGGAGCCGGTAGCTATAGTTTAGCCAAGCTCCACCGTGATTTCCAGATTAGTTTATGGTTATCCAGTAACGTCGTTAGTGAACACCAAAACTGAAAACCTGCTACAGGCGTAACGACGCGCGGCGCAGCGTCCTATCTTTTAAGCTATCTACGCGATGACTAACAACCGTGGTTTATGCAATCACGGTTGTTTTTTTTAGGGTAAGCCCATGCCAGCAGGCATCATCACGTTGCTAGAAATTCAAAAACGGAATAAAGAACGGGTCAATGTTCACCTGGATAATGAGTATGCCTTTAGCCTGGATGTCATGCAGGCGGCATTACTCCGTAAAGGTCAGACACTGACCGAGGCCGAGGTCACCGCGTTACAGGACGACGACGCGATTGGCCTGGCAGTAAATCGCGCGGTACGTTTTCTGGCCTACCGCCCCCGCAGCGAACAGGAAATCCGCCGCAATCTGGCGGGCAAGGATATCCCTGCGGCTGTCATTGATGCCGCGGTAGCGCGTTTAGAGGGATTAGGCTATCTGGATGACCGCGCCTTTGCGCTGTTCTGGATCGAAAATCGCAGCACCTTTAAGCCATTAAGCCCACGCGCGCTCCGCTATGAACTGCGCCAGAAAGGCATTGCCGAAGCGATCATTTCGGAATTACTGGCCGAGGTCGATGTGCAGGAGGCAGCTTACAAGGCCGCGCAAAAACGGCTGCAAAGACTGCGGGGGAGCGATTACGCCACCTTCCGCAGCAAGATCAACACCTTTCTGCAAAGCCGTGGCTTTACCTGGGACATCATCCGCGAAGTCACCGAGCAGTTAATTGAGGAACTTGAAAACGAAGATCTGGAATATTTCAAGAACACATCTGACGAGGAGTAAGTGAACACATGGACGGTAGTACTGCTGCCCTATTTCTGTTTATTGGCCTGATTGTTGGGGTCGCTCTGGGCACGGCAGCGCTGAATTACTATCAGAACTCGCAGGGGAAAAACCGGCGGGAACTGGCAGAAGCAGAAGCCAGAGCGATTATCGAAAAAGCTGAAGACCAGGCCAGCCACACCCGCAACGAAGCGGAGACAAAATCTAAAGCCGTGCTGGAAGAGGCGGATACCATTACCACCCGCCGCCGCCGGGAGTTGGATCGTGAAGACGAGCGCATGCAGCGTCGGCGTGAAGACCTGGACAAGCGGCTGGAGAAGCTGGAACTACGCGAGCAGAACCTGAACAAACGCCAGAGTCGTCTGGACAAACAGCAGAACGATGTGGAAAAGCTGGAAGAAGATCGCCGTATCGAGCTGGAACGCATCGCACAGATGACCCGTGACGAAGCCCGCCAGCAATTGCTGCAGGCGGTGGAAACCGAATCCCGCAACGACATGGCGCGTATTATCCGCCAGGTTGAAGCAGAAGCCCGTGAAGAAGCCGACACCCGTGCGCGTGATGTGATCTCGCTGGCCGTGCAACGGCTGGCATCCGAGCATGTCAGCGAAATTTCGGTCAGTGTCGTACCGCTGCCCAGTGACGAAATGAAAGGCCGCATCATTGGCCGTAACGGACGTAACATCCGCGCTTTCGAGCTGGCAACCGGTGTAGATGTCGTCGTCGATGACACTCCCGAAGCCGTCACCATCAGCAGTTTTGACCCGGTGCGGCGTGAAGTCGCCAAGCGCTCGATGGCGAAACTGGTGACCGATGGCCGTATCCACCCGGCACGTATCGAAAAACTGGTCGAGGATGCCCGTGCTGAAGTCGAAGTCACCATCCGCGAGGAAGGTGAACGCGCCGCTTATGAAACTGGCGTACACGGCCTGCATCCCGAAATTCTCAAACTGCTGGGGCGCTTGAAATTCCGCACCAGCTACGGCCAGAATCAACATGCTCATTCCATCGAGTCCGCCCACATCGCCGGCATGATCGCGGCGGAACTGGGTGCCGATGTCGATCTTGCCAAAGCCGGTGGTCTGCTGCATGATCTGGGAAAAGCCATTGACCATGAAATTGAAGGCACCCATGCCACCATCGGCGCGGATTTCCTGAAACGTTACAACGTGAATCCCAAGATCGTGAACTGTGTCGCCAGCCATCATCATGAGGTGGAGCAGGAATGCGTCGAGGCGTATATCGTCGAAGCCGCAGATGCGATCTCCGGCGCTCGACCGGGAGCCCGACGCGAAAGCCTGGAATCCTATATCAAGCGCGTGAAAACGCTGGAAGAAATCGCCACCAGCTTCCCCGGTGTGGAGCAGAGTTATGCGCTCCAGGCTGGCCGTGAAGTGCGTATCATCGTCCGCCCGGATACCATTGACGACCTGTCGTCGCTGCAACTGGCGCGGGACATCGCCAAGAAGATCGAGGAAACGATGCAGTATCCCGGTCAGATCAAAGTCCAGGTGATCCGCGAAACCCGCGCGATTGAATACGCCAAATAACAATTTTACTCGCTAGACTGCGAGGAAAGTTGAAGAACCTATCTGAAAGACAAAATTTGTACGGACACGGCATGCCGTGTCCGTAGCAGATGAATTTCCGGATAGATACTAAGTAAAAATCTCATAGAGGCGGCCAAACAGGTCGCCTCTATCACTGTCAGTGAGTTGAAAGATAGGCATGAACAAGAACTACGTAATCGGCGACATTCACGGTTATGATGACCGTCTCACCAGCAACCTCATCAGCGCAGGTTTAATGACCGATAACCTGAACTGGTGCGGTGAGAACGCGACGCTGTGGTTTGTAGGGGATTATTTTGATCGTGGGCCGGATGGTATCAGCGTGATCGAAACGGTGATGCGGCTGCAAAAACAGGCAGAGCAGGTCGGCGGGCGGGTGATGGCGCTTTTAGGCAATCATGACCTGCAACTGCTGGCGGCTCATCATTTCCGCCATCGCGCCTCAACCGGCCCCGGCAAAACCTTCCTGACCGACTGGCAGCGTAACGGTGGCATCGCCAACGATCTTGCGCGGCTGGCTTCACGGCACATCGACTGGCTGAATTCGCTGCCGATGATGGTGCAGGAGGATGAACGCCTGTTTATCCACGCCGACTCGCACGTCTACACCCACTATGGCGAGACGGTTGAAGCGGTCAATGACTGGTTCGCGGACTTGCTGACCAGCGAAGATACCGAAGCGTGGGATAAAGTGCTGTCGCGATTCAGCGAGCATAAATATTTCCATCAGTCCGCTGAAGGCACCGTCCGAGCGGTCAATTTTCTCGATCAGTACGGCGGACGCCAGATAATTCACGGTCACACACCGATCATGACGATCACCTTCCAGCCCAACGACAAAGTCACCGAACCGCTGATTTACGCCGACGGCCTGTGCATGGATGTCGATGGCGGTATGTATAAAGGCGGCCCCGGTTTCGTCTACGAACTACCGCCCGTATACGCCTTTACGCCGGTGATTTAAGACGCAGTAATCCCCTCAATGTGCGCATTGAGGGGCACTCCTCCCCCAGAACCCACCACCTGACCTACAACAAGTCCATGCACATCACTCATTCGAGAAAGTGCCATCTCCTCTAAAATTAGGTTCAACATAAAAGATAAACAAAAAACAAGCGAGATCGATCAAATTCATTTTGACAGGGTCTTGATATGAGGAGGAATGATGTTAACAGCTATTTTCCGCACCATTCTGGTAGGTTGGTTATGGATGTTTCTTCGCCGTCGCGCTGATCGCATGATCAGAGGCGTCGGGTTGGAAGCGACCATTTTACGCCGCGCTGTGAGTATGGTTACCCCTGTTCTGGGTCTTATCTGGAGCAACCGGCGCTGGCTCAAGAAAGTCGCCTAAAATTATTTTCCCCGCCACACGAAAGCGCCCCGCCGAACTCACTATTCATTAGGGGCGCTTTTGATTCCTCTGTTTAGCCGGTTACCGATCCCTTCACTATTACAAATCCCTGATCGGCATTACGATGAATACAGACCCATTGATCAATGTCTTTGAAAGGCTTACCCATTATGGATTTAAGGCGTCTGTTTTTGTTGGGACTCCTCATCGTTGCGCCCGTCGCGCATGCGCAGGAGGGTGACGAAGTCAGTTTTGATTATTATGAATGCCCCATGACTTTACCGGATAGCGAAATTGAAGAAGAAACCATCGACTGTGCTTATCTGACCGTGCCGGAAGATCGCAGTGATGCCGATAGCCCGATGATCGATCTGGCCGTGGCGATTCTCTACAGTCCCGCAGATGACAACGATTATCAGGCCGACCCGATTCTCTACCTCGATGGCGGCCCCGGTGGCAGCGCTTTGGCTGGCATTGATGGCTGGTACAAATCACCCCTGCGTGAAACCCGCGATATTATCCTGCTCGACCAGCGCGGCACGGGCTTTTCACAGCCGTTTCTGGGCTGTTTCGTGGATGAAGATGCTGAGGAGGTCGATGAGTATCAGGCCGTGCAGGACTGCCGCGACAGCCTCGTGCTGGAGGGTGTCAATCTGAGCGCCTATAACAGTTTTGCCAGCGTCCAGGATATCGCCGATCTGCGCGATCAACTGGAAGTCGACGAATGGAATTTGATCGGCATTTCCTACGGCACACGTTTAGCGCTCACCGCCATGCGCGACGATCCCACCGGAATCCGCAGCGTCATTATCGACTCAGTTTATCCGCCGCAGGTGATGGGCTATGAAGAACAGTCGCCGCTGCTGGTTCGGGCAATTGAGATGATCTTTACAAGTTGCGCCGCCGATGCCGACTGTGATGCTGCTTACCCCGATCTGGAAAATGTCTTTTATGCCCTCATAGACGACTGGAACGCCGAGCCGATGCTGGCCGAAGCGGAAGACCCCGACAGCGGCGAATATGTGGAGACAGAGTACAGCGGCGATGATGTCATTGATTTGCTGAGCGAAGCACTTTATGACACCGAGATCATCCCCTATCTGCCACTGGCGATTTATATCGCCCAGGATGATCCGACCTATGCGATGGAACTGATCCAGTATGGCGGCCCCGGTGATGATGCAGACGATGAAGAAAGTCTGACCGAGCAGGATTTTGCCGACAGTGACGGTATGTTTAATTCGGTGGAATGCTATGAGGAAATGCCCTTCAACAGCCTCGACCTTGCCCTGGAAGCGGTGGACAACCTGCCAGAAAGCCTTCGTGAGAAATTCGCCGCTGACGTGGAGTCGATTTTCGCAACCTGTGACATCTGGGCAATTGATGTCGCCGATCCGATTGAAACCGAACCCGTTGAAAGTGACATCCCGACTCTGGTGCTGGCTGGTGAATTTGACCCTGTGACCCCTCCCGCCTGGGCTGAGGACGCCGCGTATTATCTGTCCAACAGCTACTATTTCGTGTTTCCCGAAGTCGGCCACGGCATCATGGGTACCAGTGATTGCGCCACCAGCATATACGAGCAGTTCCTGGACGATCCTGACACCGAACCCGATAGCGTCTGCATCGCAGATCTGGCAGTCGAATTCGCTATCGAGTAAGATTAATCGCAAGGCTGGGGGCGCATTTATATGCGTCCCCGGCAGCACAAAATAAACTTATGGAGAAAATAATGCGTTTAGGCTTAATGCTCGGTTATTCTGGCAAAAAATTAGATCTCCCGCTTGAGCTGGTGCAGGAAGCAGATCGGCTGGGCTATTACGCGGTCTGGACATCAGAAGCGTGGGGGTC
>JBBSQD010000089.1:0-22084 GCA_038258185.1 Aggregatilineales bacterium
AAGCCGACAACCCAAAGCGATGCTTGAGATCATTCGTCCCCAGTTTGAGAATCACCAGATCAATCGGCTTATGGGTGAGCAGACACGGCATAAGATACGTTTTGCCGTTGCGATGCGGCTCATAGTGGTCATCCTGAACAGTCGTGCGACCGCCTAAGCCCTCTTCAATTACCCAGTAATCCGCGCCAAGCTGATCGCGCATGACTCCTGGCCAGCGCTCATGCAGACCGTAGCGGCCTTCTTCGTTGAGTTTGGCAATCGGTTTTGCGCCCCATGTATTGGAGTCTCCATAACACAGAATCGTTTTCATCAGCCAATCACACCCAATTCTTTACCCACCGCCTGGAAAGCGACCAGTGCCTGTTCCAGATCATCCTGGCTGTGTGCGGCAGTATTCATCACGCGGATGCGCGCCATGCCCTGCGGCACCGTCGGGAAGCCGATCGCCATCGCGAAAACGCCCTGTTCAAACAGCTTGCGGCTGAACTGCTGCGCCAGCGGAGCCTCACCCAGCATCACCGGCACAATCGGTGTCGCGCTGTGACCAATATCAAAACCCATGTTGGCCATTTCCTGCTTAAAGAAATTGGCATTGCTCCACAGCCGCTGTACCAGTTCATCACTCTGTTCCAGCATATCCACCGCTTCCAGACAGGCCGCGACATCTGGTACCGTCATGGCACTGGAAAACAGGAATGGCCGTCCACGCTGCCGCAGCCAGTCGATGATGACCTGTTTTCCGGCCACAATCCCGCCGACCGCGCCAAACGCTTTACTCATCGTGCCGATCTCAACATCGACTTTACCGTGCAGATCAAAATGATCGACAATGCCGCGACCACCACGCCCCAGCACTCCCTCGCCGTGCGCGTCATCGACCATCAGCAGAATGTCATGTTCACGGGCGACTTCGTACAGTTCCGGCAATGGCGCGATATCACCATCCATGCTGAACACACCGTCACTGATAATCAGCCGCCGCCCGTATTCGCTCGTTTCCGCGATTTTCTTGCGCAGATCATCCACGTCATTATGTTCATAGGCGACGATCTGCGCCCGACTGAGGCGGCAGCCATCAATAATGCTGGCATGATTCAGACGGTCGGAGAAAATCACATCGCCTTTGCCCACCAGCGCCGGAATCGTCGCCAGATTCGCCGTGAAGCCGCTTTGCAGCGTGATACATGCTTCCACACCTTTGAACTCCGCCAGCCGCTTTTCCAACTGCACATGCAGGCTCATCGTCCCTGCAATCGTGCGGACAGCGCCCGGCCCGATGCCATAAGTATCAATCGCCTGTTTTGCAGCTTCTTTCAGGCGCGGATGATTCGCCAGCCCCAGATAATTATTCGCGCAGAAGTTGAGGACGCTTTTACCATCCACCACGATGCGACCATCCATCGCGCTGTCGATGGTGCGGATGGTATTGAACAGCCCCTGCTGCTTCAACTCCGCCAGTTGTTCCGCCAGAAATTCCGTTTTACTGTCAGTTTCGATACCCACGCCGTTGCCTTTCTTTGATTGTCTTCTGATGCCAAACCATCACTCTCGCGTAGAGCTTTACACTGTGTGTTCTCCCTCCATGAATTCGGGGAGGGAGCCAGAGGGAGGGGTGAATGTAGTCTGACTTTTATATCGCTCGATTCTAACACCTCTTGCTGAAAAGCCACCAGCCCACTATCATGGAACGCTATGAACACATTAGAACATATCCTGCTCGATTATGCCCTGCCGATCCTGATCTTTTTTGGAGCGGCCTATATCATTCACCGTTTAGCGCATCGACTGGTGCGCCGCTTCTTCGACCTGACCGATTTCGCGCCGGAGCATATGCGTCCGCGCCACGAACGACAGCGTACGCTTTACGATCTGCTGACCAGTGCCATCAGCGTGAGTGCGTTTTTAGCCGCCTGCCTGCTGACGCTCGGTCTGTTTGTGGATACAACCACCCTGGTCTGGATGGTGGGCCTCTTCAGCGCGGCGTTTGGCCTGGGTGCGCGGCCCCTCATCAGTGACTACCTGACGGGGATTGGCTTTATTTTTGAGGATACCTTCGATGTCGATGAAAAAGTCGAAATCCTCAACATCGAAGGCAAAGTGGAGAAGATCAATCTGCGGACAATCACCATGCGCTCACCCACAGGGGAGCTCTACATCATCCCCAATGGTGAAATCCGGGTGATCCGTAATTTCAGCCGGGGACGTTTTTCGCCGGCGGATATTACGCTGAAAGTCGCCTCACATGATCTCACCCGCGCCATCACCGTTTTAGAAGACCTCGCTACGGATGCCGTGGTGATGCTGCCCAATCTGCTGGAACCGTGGCAGGTGATCAGCCTGACTGGCGTGATCGGCCAGCAGGCCGAGCTGACCCTGCTGGCGAAAGCGCGTTTTGGCAAAGCGGCGGAGATGCGTCCGCGCCTGTTGGCGCTCGTACATGAGCGCCTCGCCGAAGCTGAGATCGAACTGGTGGGGTAGAGTGCCTATCCCTCCCACTGGACGCGATAACTATACAGCCAGTCCTGACCCTTTTGCCCGAACAGATTGATGAAAATCATCATCATCACTTCGCGGATTTTTTGCTGGAAGGGTGTCACCACCTCTTTCTGATTACTAAGTCGCCGGCCTTCCGCGACAATCCGCTCAACCCGCGGCTTGCGATGCGCTTCAAATTGGTCGAAAACCTGAGCATAATCACCTGAATCACGCAGCAGGTGCGCCAGATACATCGCATCTTCCAGCGCCATCGACGCGCCCTGACCGGAATTCGGACTCACCGCATGGGCGGCATCACCGATTAAGAGAACACGAGCCTTATGCCAGGTGGGTAAAGACATGATGTCGTGAATATTATGCTTTACAGGGGAGTGCGTGTTGCGGATCATTTTTTCAATCGGTTCATGATACCCTTTAAAAATGGCCAGCATTTCCTTCTGAATGTGTTCCAGTGACAAATCCGCCAGTTGTTCGCGCGTCAGTTCGCGTTCTTGCGGCAGATTCGCCCACCACATCAGATCGCCGTTTTCGATGCCCATATAACCGAAGAAACCAGTCGCACCGGACGTAAAATTAAAGCTTTCTTTCTCGCGCTTTGACATGGTCGCAACCACTGATCCCGGCGTCACCCCGCCAATTCCGATCAGCCCGACATATTGCGGCTTGGGCGCATCTGGCAGAATGATCCGCCGCGTCTGTGAATTGACCCCGTCCGCGCCGATCAGCAGATCGCCTGTGCTGGAGGTGCCATCCGTAAAATACGCAGTCACATGCTGGTCATCACAACTGATGGATTGCAGACGTTTCTCGAACTCCAGCGCAATACCTTGCTTTTTTGCCGCTTCTATCAGAATATCGTGGAGAGTCGCACGGAGGATACCGACGCCTGGTTGTCCGTATTTGGCAATCGTGCCGTTTTCAAAACGCGCTAGAATACGACCCTGCTGGTTATAGAATGTGTTTTCCAGCGCCAGCCCGCTGCGCGCTTTGGTTTCTTCCGCCAGACCCAGTGCGGCCAGCACATTCATGCCGTTTGGAGCCAGTCCCAGCCCGCCACCGATAGCTTGCTGATACGCATGCGCTTCAAAGACGGTGCAGGCAATCCCGGCTTTTTTCAGGAAAAGCGCCAGTGCCGTGCCGCCGATGCCGCCGCCGATGATGAGAATGTGACCCTGAAAGGCTTTGGTTGCTGATGGTGAAGTGGTCATATGTCAATTATCTCGATTACTGATTATCTTAAATATTGAGATAATTATATGGAGGATTATTTTAGATGTCAAGCATCGACAGAAATCAGCTTTTGGGCGATCTCATCACCGAGATGCGTTTCAGTTCCATCAACTTTGTCATGTTCAGCCAGTTGATCGCCAGCAAAGTGGGCTTAAACTCGACTGATAACGAATGTCTCGATTATCTGCTGCTGAAAGGGCCAGCCACCGCTGGCCAACTGGCGGAGTTTACCGGGCTGACGACCGGCGCTGTCACCGCCGTGATTGACCGGCTGGAGAAGGCCGGTTATGTGCGCCGTGAGCATGACAAGGCTGACCGCCGCCGTGTAATCGTCATCCCTGACGAGGACAAAGTGAACCGCGAAATCATGCCCTTTGCCGCGCCGATGGCTATGAACGTCAACATCCTCAGCGCGGAATTTTCCGACGCCGAACTGGAAACGATTTTCCGCTTTATCAAACGCTCCAACGAGCTTGCCGCCCAGGTCATCACCGAGTCGAAATCAACCTGAGACTTTGAAGATCTGCGTAGGGACGAGGCTTGCCTCGTCCGCTGCCTATATTGGGGATTAGATGAATTGTCATCCCCAACCTATTTCCAAAATGGCTGCGAAGCGTTCCTGTGGGAGAGGCTCGGGAGGGGCTAAAAAGGGACAAATGACCGGCCATCTGTCCACCCTGCCACACGCTATAACCTTTATACTGAAGCCATACATGGATTGTGAATCTTTGACTCAGCACTTTGGACTTTGGATTAAGTATATATGCATAGATTCATCTGGTACGGACACGGCATGCTGTGTCCCTGCATTAAATTAGGTATGCATATCGACTCTTCTTGCCATTGCCGCCGCACCCCCCTCGGCGGCAGCGGCAACAATCATATGCAATCGACTTTCAGGGGAAAATACACTTTGCTGCGCACATTTTTTTCCGCGCAGCAGCAGCGACCAAAGGAAGTCCCACTGGGGCAGCAAAATAACCGGGCGGGCGTGGCCCTCGTCCGACGCTAAAGCATCGGCCTGGTTGAAGAAAACCCCCTAAAGGGGATTGTTTTCAGCCGCCTTCAGGCGGCTTTCTGAAATAGCCGGATGGCTTTAGCCTCCGGCGATCACTAACGACTAACGACTACAGACCCGCCCCATACCCCGGCGCATTCACAAACCGATCCGTCTCCAGATCAAGCGTGATCTGCGTCGCAGGTGGCAGCACCACCCGGATATGCCGGTCATTCACCTCCACCGTGCGCGACTCCGTTTCCAGGTCGGGCATGGTGTACGAACCAATCGTGCCGGGATACTCACTGGTGCGCGCGGCATAGGTCGCCTTGCCGAAGCGATGTTCACCCAGCCCACCCGCCTGCACGACCACCTCGCGCGGCTCAAACGGACTGAGGTTCATTAGGGTCAGCACCGTGCGCTCGGCGGTCAGGCTTTCCACCAGCGCGGCCACATCGTCCGGCAGGCCGGGGCGGTCTTTAACGGGGTCAAAATAACGCACGCGGCACAGCAGCATGCCGCCGTAATAGATAACCTGCGGCGCACCCAGCGTCAGCTGCACCAGCGCCTCGGTAATCACCGGGTTCAGGTTCTGCCAGTGATGGATATGCACCTGGCTCACATCGGCATCATCCAGCCGGATCTGCTCCATACGCCGGCAGATCTGCTCGTAGTCCGCAGCCAGCATCTGCGCCGGGAAGTCTGGATTTTCGCCGTTGATGTAACATAGCCACGGCGCTTCATGGCCTTCATTGCCCTTGTTGCGGAAGGAGATCACCTTACTCCAGTCATACCCGCTCACTTCGCGCAGGTGCTCAATCCGCGACCAGTCTTCGTCCGCCATGGACACATTCCACACGGCGGCAGGGTGTGTCAGCGACAGCGGCTGATAATCAAACCAGCCGGTATCGTCGTAGCGATAGGGCACGACAAAGGTCTGCTCGTCGGGGTTGCGCGTGGCCGTCAGCGTCAGCGACAGTTCACGCAGGCTCATTTCCAGGTCTTCCAGCCGTGCCTTTTTGCCCAGCCCGATGATCCTGTCCATCTGGCGGCGCGGCAGGTCAAGATAGGCCGCGTCATAGGTCATCAGATAGGCGTTGTTGGCGGCCACTGTCGCGGCATAACCAATGTTATGAAAGCCGTGCGGCCAGCTCCAGCCATAGGCGCTGCCATACCAGCGGCCATCCATATATTCACCCACCGCGCCGGATAACCCTACATTGTCCGGCAGGAAATCATCATTGGCGCGGGCGCGTTCCACCCACGCGTCTACATATTCCAGCACCCACTGGCGGTATTTCTCGTCACCAGTCAGCAGATAGGCATTGGTGATCAGCCCGGTCACCAGCAGATTGTTGGCGACATCACCTTTGCCCATGCGCTCCTGCATCGCCGCGCCCATCTTTTGGGCATTTTCCGGGTCGCGCAGGTCATCGTAACTGTCGATACCGGGGATGTCATGATAGGGCAGTCCATACTGCTTCATCCCCTTTGACCAGCCGTACATCGGCGGCTCCCCAGCGATATAACCCCAGCGCGGGCCAGCGCTCCCGTTGTGGGGTGCCCGCAGAATTTTGTGTTCCGGGTCATAATTCAGCGCTTCAGGGTCTTCATTCAGGAACAATCCCGCGAAGCGTCGTGCCCGGTCAATCAGCTTGGGGTTGGTCGGGTCAGCCAGACACAGAAAGTAAAAATAGAGATAGCCCTCGCTCTGGTGGAACTGATCGTAACCGCGCTCATATTCTTTATAGACCGGGCTTTCCGGCCCCATATTGGACATCTGCTCTGTGACTGCGTCGAACTCTTTGTGCGCCAGTTCCAGCAGATGATCTCCGCCACCCAGCAGATAATACAGCGGCCAGTTGCCAAAACTCTCGTAAAAATCGTCCAGTCCGTCGCGGGTTTGGGGCCACTCGTCACGCCAGATAATCGAGCCATCTTCTCGCGTGTATTTTTGCAGAAAGGGATAAATGGCCTGATTCATCACGTCAAATAATTTACGTTCCAGCAGTGCCCAGGCAGGCGGTTGGGTGCAGGGAATGTTGGCTTCAATGGTAATCATCAATAAGTTGCTCCAAAAATGCGTTTATTGCTGGCTATAATAGACGGATTGCGGGGTAATCCCTATAACCAAAGCAGACATTCGCAGGGAGATGATAAGCGATATGGCGTATGAAGAAGTCACAATGCGGTTTTATGTGTCACCGCAGGGCAATGATAATTGGAGCGGCACTTTTGCAGAGCCGGAGGAATTTGATGGCCCGCTGCGCTCAATCACACGGGCGCGGGACGTGGTGCGCGACTATATCGCGCATGGGATGGGCGGTAGTATCGAAGTGCTGATCAGCGGCGGCACGTATACCTTCGACGAACCGCTGCTGTTTGAAGTGTCGGACTCCGGGCGCGATGGTTGCCGCGTGACCTATCGCAACCTGCGTAATGAAAGCCCGGTGATTGTGTGTGAAAGCGCAGTCAGCGTGATCTTCAAAGGCGCGTCAGCCGATGAGCCGGTACAGCACCTCCAGTTTGAAGGCATAGAGTTACGCGGCACAGGCGATGCGCTGATCGAAATCGAGAACGCCGCCCACGTGACGATCTATGCATGCCAGCTTCATGGCGGTTCCCAGACCGGCATCGGTTTGCAGGGCTGGACGCGCGATGTCAGTATCAGCGGGAACTGGCTGCACAGTCTGGCTGATCATGGTGTGGCATTCACTGGCGATGGCGCAGAAAACACAGTCGTGAATAATCACATCCATGATTGCCAGATCGGAATCCGCGTGGCGCAGACCGGTGAGAATCGCATCGCACATAATCGGGTGCGGATGAATGACACCGCCAGTATTCTGCTTGAGTCAGGGCGGTCACTGGTGGAGTTAAACGATTGCGATCTCCCGGTTGATAATCAAAGCAGCGATAGCTTTGTCGGCGATAATCGGGTGCGCAGCGCGGGTGTTGGTCATCATCTGGTCGATGCTGGCCTGCAAACCAGCTTTCCGTTTGATGATCCGTCTGATGCGTTGGCGGTGCTTTTTCTGGCGACGGATCGCGCAGGTTATTCCGGCACGGTGACTCTATCGGCAGGTGATGAGGCGCAACTCGGCTTGACCGGACGCACCGTGACCGGGTATGTCGCCAGTCTGGTACGGGCGCGAATTGGCTTTATCAGCAGTGATGAGCAGGTGGTCACAGTTAACGAAATGGGGCAGGTGGTGGCGATCAACAGTGGTGAAGCCTATATTACGGCTTCGGTCTTAAAAGGCACGGCGCAACATTCAGTCGATTTAACGGTTCTGGTGGAATAGGGGGAGTGATGATGAGCGTGATTATTCGTGGTGGCACAGTGGTCACACCCTATCAGGCACTACACGGTCAGCAGGTCGTGATTGAAGATGGCCGCATTAACCGGATTGAGTCTCAAACTGACTCTACGGGTGATGTGATCGACGCAACTGGTCTGTACGTGATTCCCGGCATGATTGATGTGCATGTGCATGGTGGCGATGGCGCGGATACGATGGACGCTACACCTGAAGCACTGCATACAATGGCGCGTTTTTTTGCGCGGCATGGCGTGACCAGTTATTACCCCACCACCATGAGCAATCCCGCGGAGACGATCCGCGCTGCGATTGAAAACGTCGCAAACTGCCCACAGCCGGAAGACGGAGCGCAGCATCTGGGTGTGCACGTGGAAGGGCCATATCTCAGCCCGGATTATCCCGGTGCACAGCCACCCTCAGTTTTGCGGCTGGCTGACCCGGATGAATATCAGCACTGGTTCGACAGCGGTGTGGTCAAGCTGATTACCATCGCGCCAGAATTGGAAGGCGCTCATGAATTGATTCGCGCAGGTCAAGCGCACGGGGTCGAGTTTGCCGCGGGACATACCGGCGCGACTTACGAGCAGATGCAGGCTGCGGTGGGAATCGGCCTGCGGCAGGCCACGCACACTTTTAGCGCGATGCTCGGTTTGCATCACCGCAGACCGGGAACCGTCGGCGCGGTGCTGACAGATGATCGCATTTATGCGCAGTTAATTGGCGATGGTGTCCATACCCATCCGTCAGTCATCAAACTGGTCGCGCGGACCAAAGGCACAGCGCGGACGATTCTCATTACCGATGCGATGCGCGCGGCAGGTATGCCCGATGGTGATTATGATCTGGGTGGTGAGACCGTGCGGGTTGAGGGAGGCGTAGCGCGCTTATCGGAAGATGTGCTGGCAGGCAGTACCGCCACGATGGACTTGGTGCTGCGCAATATGATGACTTATGGTGGTGTATCGCTGACTGAAGCGCTGCCGATGGCGACCGCTGTCCCCGCTGAAGCGATGGGACTGAGCGGTCAAAAAGGCGCTCTGCTTCCCGGTGCCGATGCCGATGTGGTGCTGCTCGATGCGGCCTATCAGGTCAAAATGACCATGATTGCCGGGCGTGTTATTTATCAGTCTGCGTAATTCAGCGCGAGAAATGCTGGTCAGGGACGGTCAGAAAGGCAATTGACTGCGGCATCTCGGTATAAATAAAGACGCTGATCGCGGTAATGAACAGGCTCACAATCCAGACCAGGCCAGCATGTAACAGGCTATCCAGTACATAGGGCAGATTGGCTAAAGTCGTGGTCACATGCCCGCCAATTAATCCAGCAATCAGGGTAATGAAAATCAGCCAGCTAACTGACACACGGTTAAGACCCACCGCACAACCTGATTTCAGAATGCCCAGACTGATCGCGATGAGATTGAACGCGATTTGAATCACCAAAGCACTGGCTGACCCAATGACCACTGCCTGCAACGAGAGATGCGTAAGATCCTGCTGCGATAACAGATTATCATTGGCACTTATGGGGGCCACTTGTTGCTGTGAGGACAATAGATACATCCCCACCAGGCCAGCAGCCAATAGCAGAAATGCCATTACCATGATGACGAATTTCTGGCGGGATATTTCGTTTGGCGGCTCAAAAGGTGTGCGTTTGGAATGTGTCATGATGTGCATCTCCCCCATTGTGTTTTGAGATGTATTTCAATCATAACGATTTTTATGATTTAGCCTATAGGCGCGCAAGCTGATTTTATATAGGTCAGGTGGGTAGTTTCTGGCTAAATTCGCAATCAATGGCAGTTGAGGGCGACTTTTGCTAAACTCATTTGAAATCCTCTTAGCAGGATATTTATTAAAGCTATTGAATGCTTAAAATTATGGAGAAGACACTATGTCAAGACCTGTAACTCTTTTTACTGGTCAGTGGGCGGATCTCCCGCTGGAAACACTGGCGCAGAAGGCCAAAAGTTTTGGTTATGATGGGCTGGAACTGGCTTGCTGGGGTGACCACTTTGATGTGGACAAAGCGCTGTCAGACGATAGTTATGCCAAATCGCGTTGGGATATTCTGGAAAAAAATGGCCTGAAGTGTTTTGCGATCAGCAATCATCTGGTGGGCCAGTGTGTCAGTGATGCGATTATTGATGACCGCCATAAAGCTATTTTGCCGCCGCGCATCTGGGGGGATGGCAAGCCGGACGGTGTGCGTGAACGCGCCGCTGAGGAAATTAAGAATACGGCCAAAGCCGCCAAATTATTCGGTGTGAATATTGTCAATGGTTTCACGGGTAGCCCGATCTGGCACATGCTCTATCCTTTCCCACCCACGTCTCAGGAAATGATTGATGGGGGTTATGCAACGTTTGCCAGCCAGTGGAAGCCGATTCTGGATGTTTTTCAGGAAAATGGCATTCGTTTTGGGCTGGAATGTCACCCGGCGGAAATCGCGTATGACATTTATACTGCCCAGCGCACGCTGGATGCCCTCAATAATCATCCGGCATTTGGCTTTAATTTCGACCCCAGCCATTTTGTGCATCAGTTATTTGACCCGGTGAACTTCCTGAACGAATTCCCGGATCAGATTTTCCATGTGCATGTGAAAGACTCGAAAGTGCGCCTCTCCGGTTCTTCCAGCATCCTCGGCTCGCATCTGAGCTTTGGCGATCATCGTCGCGGCTGGGACTTTGTTTCGCCCGGTCATGGTGATGTGGATCTGGAAAATATCATCCGCACCTTAAACCGTATCGGTTACAGTGGGCCGCTTTCGGTCGAGTGGGAAGACAGCGGAATGGATCGTGAGTATGGCGCGACTGAGGCTGTGGAATTTATCCGCAAGAACGATTTTAACCCCTCAAATGTGGCCTTTGATGCTGCATTTGCGAGTAAATAAGGATTGAATCCATGAGTGATGAACGCGGCTTTACATCAATGGCCAGCAAGTCAGCGGAAAGCGATGCGCCGACACTTGGAATCGGGATGCTGGGTTATGCTTTTATGGGCAAAGCGCATTCCAATGCCTTCCGCACCATCCCTTATATGATGTATCCGCCGGTGGCAATCCCCCGTCTGGTGGGGGTAGCAGGCCGGAGCAAAGAGGGAGTTGAGGCAGCGGCGGCACGTTTCGGTTATGAAAATGCCTACACCCGCTGGCAGGATCTGGTCGAAAACCCGGATATTCAGATTTTTGACAACGGCGGCCCCAATGATGCCCATGCGGAACCCTGCATTGCCGCAGCAGAAGCCGGTAAGCATGTTTTCTGCGAAAAGCCTCTGGCACGCACGGCAGAAGAAGCTAAAAGTATGCTCGATGCCGTGCAAAAAGCCGGTGTCAAGCATATGGTAGCCTATAACTATCGTTTTGTTCCGGCGATTGCGCTGGCTCGTAACCTGATTGCCAGCGGTAAGCTTGGGCGAATTTTCCATTTTCGCGCAGTTTATCTGCAGGACTGGATTATCGACCCGGAATTCCCGATGACCTGGCGCTTTACCAAAGAGGTGGCAGGCAGCGGGTCGCTGGGTGATCTGGGCTCGCATATTCTTGATATTGGCCGCTTCCTGGTGGGTGAGCCGACCAAAGTTATGGGCATGACCAAGACGTTTATTGATGAACGCCCGGATGGTCAGGGCGGACGCACCAAAGTCGATGTGGATGACGCAGTGACAGCGATGCTCGAATTTGAAAACGGCGCAATGGGTACTATCGAAGCGACCCGTTTTGCTAACGGCCATCGTAACGGCAATATGTGGGAGATTAACGCGGAAAACGGCTCGATTCGCTTTAATCTGGAACGCCTGAATGAGCTTGATGTTTACTGGGCAGATGGTCGCAAAGAGACACTCGGTTTTACCAACGTTCTGGTGAGCGAACCACATCACCCCTATTGGGAAAACTGGTGGCCTGCCGGTCACATCATCGGCTGGGAACATACCTTTGTGCATGAGTTCCATCACTTCTTTGATGCTATCGTCAATAACAAGGATGTTGCGCCATATGGTGCGGACTTTGTGGATGGCTACAAGAATGCCGTAATTTGCGATGCGATCCTCAAATCGGCAGAAACTGGCCGTATGGTTGATATTCAGTATTAACTCCTTTTAAAAACCACATTCTCAGAGCAAAAATAAAAGAGGGCAGCCGCCCTCTTTTATATTCTTAGGTTTTTCACGCGCTCTTAGGAGATATTTTATAATTAATTCACGGCACAAACGGACATTCTGCCTTAATCTAGAGTCAATGATCATTATTCTTTAGATGTTTATCATAGGGTTGTTGTGTGTTGCTTACAGGCTTGATTTCGAAAAAAACGTCAGGATGTCCAGAAGTGTCAGAATTATCAAGATCTCACCTATCGCGTCCCAGACAAGAGACGATTGCTGTGGATGAGTTTAGCTATGAATTTGGATCGCTTGATAAGTATCTGGATATTCTGCGTTCGCGCCTGAAAATCGCGGTGGTTTACGGTGGTGATCGCAGTATAAAGGACGCCGTAATTTATCAGACTGTGAATCCGCGCCCGTGGAAGAGTTACCGCAATGTCGCCCTGGATATCGCTGCCGCATTAAAGGTCAATGGCTTCGAGCATGTCACCGTTTTACCAGACGACATGCATCTCCCCAAACGTCTGAAACAACAGGGCATTCAACTGGTATGGCTCAATACGGGGGGCGTGCAGGGTTATAGCCCTTTGAGCCACACTGCCGCAATGCTAGAAATGCTGGGCATTCCCTACATCGGCCACAATCCGTTACATGCGGCGCTGCTGGATAACAAAGACACCTTTAAGCGTATGCTGCAATCTCAAGGGATTAAGACCGCGCCGTTTATAGTCTGGCACCCTGCGCAGGGCGAACTGTGTACCGAGCGGGGAAGCGCTTTTGACACTGTTTTCCGGGATCATCATGGCCCGTTTGTGATTAAGCCGGTTTCCGGACGTGCTTCTCTGCACATTTCTGTTGCTGAATTTGCCGATCAGGTGCCGAATGCCGCCAAAAATGTGTATCGCGAAACACATAATGATGTGCTGATTGAAGCCTATTTACCGGGGCGCGAGTTTTGCGTGGCGGTCTGCGGGCCGGTGATCGGCATTAATACCCACTTTGTCCACTGCCATAAACCATTTGCTTTTTCGACAGTCGAGCGTGTGCTGCAAGACTATGAGTTAATCTTTACATCAATGGACAAAAAGGCCATCACCCAGGATCGTGTCCGCATCATCAATGAAAGTGAACAGGGACTGAAAGAAGAATTATTGCAACTGGCGCGACAGGTCTATCAGCAAATGAATCTCAATCATCTCATTCGGCTGGATATTCGGGCGGATGCCACAGGCGCACTACACATCCTGGAAGCGAATCCCAAGCCCGATCTGAAATCTAATACAGGTAAACAGGGCAGTCTGATTTCACTCGGTTTATCCGAATACGGCCTGGGTTATAACGATCTGATTTTAAGCATGCTGGCCGACCGGTTGGATTATCTGATGTCGTATAATCCGGGTGTTATTAACCATATTATTGAGATGCTGGTTTAAGCAGCACTCATGGATTTTGCTTAAGATAATTGATTAACCCGCCAGCTTCAACAATGCCACGCACGGAATCTGGTAAACGCGGAAATGAGAAATTACCTGCCTCGCACGTCAATAGTGCCGACTCCACATCCATTTTAACGTGATCGCCTGCCTGCAAACGGTCAATGATGGCTGGACACTCGATCATCAGCAAGCCATTGTTGATGGCATTGCGATAATAGATGCGAGCGAATGAGGCCGCAATCACAGCATTGACTCCCGCGGCGACCAGACAGGTCACGGCCTGTTCGCGGCTGCTGCCATTCCCCCAGTTTCCCCCTGCCACAATGACATCACCAGATTGGACCTGGCTGGCAAAACTGGGGTCGAGGTCTTCAAGGGCATGTTTCGCCAGATCAGCCAGATCATGGCTGATGGTATAGGTATAACGACCGGGAAAGATGACATCCGTATTGATATTGTCGCCATATTTCCAAACGCGGTGAATGCTCATGTTTTATCCTTTGGCGGGGTGAATATTGACTATCATAAAATTATTGGCCGATTTACAGCGCTGCCGGATGCGTGATGTAACCCGTTACCGCACTGGCAGCGACTACGGCTGGATTTGCCAGATAAATTTCGGAATTGCGCTCGCCCATGCGTCCCTGAAAATTGCGGTTGGCGCTGCTGATGCAGACCTCACCGGGGGCGAGTACGCCCATATGGTTCCCCATACAGGGGCCACAACCGGGCGTGCCGATGGTCGCGCCAGCTTCCAGCAAAGTGCTGATATAGCCGCACTGAATGGCGTCCTGAAGCACCTGCGATGAGGCCGGGATGATGATCAAACGCGTCTGAATATGCTGCCCCTGAAGTACCTGCGCGGCGGCGGCAATGTCTTCCAGTCGACCATTGGTGCAGGTGCCGATGAAGCCGACATCTACCCGAATATGACTCATCTGCGAAACGGGCGCGGTGTTATCCACGCTGTGAGGGCAGGCGACCACCGGCTCGATTGCGCTCAAGTCAAGGGTGTGTTGCTGTGCATAGGTTGCGTCGGCATCGGGATAGAGCGCCATCTCACGGAAGTAGGCAATTCTTTCGACATAATCGTGTGGACGCGTGCGCTGAAGCTGAGTTTCCAGCCATTTCCACGTAATTTCATCGGGCGCGATATAGGCGTTTTTAGCACCCATTTCCGCCATCATATTGGGCAGTACCATGCGTGATTCTGGCGACATAGCCGTGATACCGGGACCGTCAAATTCCACAGCCATGTAATTGGCGCCTTCAGCGCTTAACTGGCCGATCAAATGCAGCGCGAAGTCTTTCGAAGTCACGCCCGTTTGTAAATGACCTGTGAGCGTGATGCGCAGTGTTTCCGGCACACGCAGCCAAAGCTGACCGGTGGCCCACAGCGCGGCCACTTCTGAGCGACCAATGCCCGCGCCGAAACCGCCCATCCAACCGGCATGCGGGGTGTGACTATCGGCACCCAGCAGAATCAGCCCCGGCCCAACAACACCTTGCTCACACAACACCTGATGGCAGATGCCGCGCCCGACCTCGAAGAAATTGCTGATTCCCTGCTCGGCGACAAATGCGCGAATCTGCGCGTGATTCTGGGCGTGTTTGGGGGTGGGCGGTGGCACTGCATGATCGAGTGTGATCGCCAGCCTTTCAGGATATTTTACGCGTCCGTGAGGAAGCTGGCGAAACGTCTGGGCAATGGCCGCGGTGTTGTCATGGCTCAGAATCACTTCCGGCGAAATGTCGAGCACATCTCCCGGTTGTACCGTGCTGCGACCCGCATTTCTGGCAAGAATTTTTTCGGTAAAAGTCGCGCTCATGTTCGATCAGACTCCGTTAGCGGCTTGGCTGGGCGAGAGACAGAACCGCTGCATGCAAGGTGTTATCTACATCTTCCAGCGTGATGCGGCGTTCATCGGCCAGTGCTTTGATCTGTACCGTCGCGGCTTTTAAGTCACTTTCGGACAGCGCTATTCCCAGGGCTGCGGCACGGTCACGGACAGCGTTCCAGCCGACCAGACGATGGGCAATATCAATCGAACGTCCCAGCCCAAAATCCAGCGGGTTGATGGCTTCGTAACTGGTGGGATTCTGTAAAACCGCGTTGGTGTGTACTCCGGCTTTGTGATGAAAAGCCGTGCGTCCGGTAATGGGGGTATTAAACGGAATATCCGTGCCGACTTTGGAAGCCACCAGCAGTTCCAGTTCGCGCAGCAGGGGCAGATCATATTTGCGCACAAGCTCAGGATCAATGGTATACAGTCGCGCGATCAACCCACCGAGTGCCGTAATGCCGTTACGCTCACCGATGCCGAGCACGGTGGTATCAATATGGGTGGCACCAGCCTGAAGCGCACAGAGCGCATTGGCAATAGCGCAACCGCTGTCATTGTGACCGTGAAACTCAATGTCACAGTGGACGGCCTGACGCAAACTCTGCACTAAATTATAGGTACGCAGCGGGTCAGCTACACCCACAGTATCCGCCACGCCGACGCGATTCACACCCTGTAAATCCATCGCGCGATAAACGGTAAACACATCGGCCAGATTGCTGCGGAAAGTGTCCTCAGTGCTGAAGCGGGTTTCGATGCCCTGACTTTTGAGATAGGCGACAATTTCACGGCTGGATTCGATGATCTGCTCAAGGCTTTTGCCGTGGCTGTACTGGCGCATGTAGGCCGATGTGCCGATGTAAATATCCACGCCATCGACACCACAATCCACTGCAAGCCGGGCTTCATCCATACGAGCGCGAATATGTGTCAGTAGGCGGAAACGGCGCGGTAAGCGGGCGACGGCGCACAGGTCAGCCGAACTCTGTTCACTGGCGATGGGTGTGGTGAGTTCCAGATATTCGACCCCAAACGCATCCAGCATGCGGGCGATTTCCAGCTTGTCGTTTGTGGTGAAGTGAGCGCCTTCAAATTGCTCGCCTTCACGCAGGGTGGATTCGATGATATGAAACTGGCGAATAGTATGCTGTGGTGATGTGTACATTTTTTCTCACTTTATTAGAAAATAAAAACCGCCACCCATCTGGGCGGCGGCGACCTGTCTGACATGGCGCGGCACAATTACCCAGCGGGATTTTCCGGTGGTTGGCTACGCTTCTGCTTGTCCTGCAAACTGAGTAACACTGATTGGCTCCGTCAGCCAGCGAACTGGCTATTTAAACAAAAAACCTGCCGTTGGGCAGGTTCACTTTAGGAATAATTTTCCGTGAAAGCAAAAAGCCCGGACTATTGGTCTGGGAGGCACTTCTTCGCTTTCTTGGAGGTGATTAATTTTGCAAGTATTTTTTCCATGTGCAATAGCATACCTGAAGATGATGCCATACGCAAATTATCAGTATTGACAGGTTTTATTGTGCAAAGTGCTTATATCGTGCTTGACGATAACCGCATTAAGTACGATAACTTGATGTTGATCAGAAAAGGAGCTAATCATCATGACCTCAAAACCATTGGTTGCCGAACCACCAAAAGGATTACTGCGCTTCGGGCTGAGACTGCCGATCATACTCTATCGCCTGCATCTTGGGTGGTTGCTGGGTGGTCGGTTCGTTCTGCTCAATCATATCGGGCGCAAAAGTGGTCAACCAAGGCAAACCGTTGTAGAGGTTGTGGGACATGATCCAGCCAGTGATACCTACTACATCGTTTCAGGTTGGGGGTATAAGGCGCAGTGGTATCAGAATTTAATGGGCACACCGGAAATCACAATTCAGGTTGGAAGCCGCAGATTGGATGTGAAAGCGGAAACGTTGTCGCCAGACGATGGCGTGAAGATACTGCTAGATTACCAGCAGAAGCATCCTTTGGCGGCAAAAGAATTATCTCGGGTACTGGGGATAAATCTGGCTGAAGGAACAGCCGCAGAATTACGAGCTGCTATTGAGAAATCGCTGCCGGTGGTGGCGCTTGTGAATCTGATTTGATCAAATGAGCATCGATAAAATCTGCAAGGTACGAGATAGTTGATTGTGCCATAATCAGGCATATTTTCTGTGTATAGCTGAGGAGTTCCTTCTTGAAAATTTTTGTTCCGGGGCGTATTTGTTTGATGGGCGAACATTCCGATTGGGCGGGGGGCTACCGACGCATCAATGCGGACATTGAAAAGGGCTACGCGTTAATCGCTGGCACAAATCAGGGGATTTATGCCGAAGTGGAACCGCACCCCAATGCACTGGTGCTCACATCGACCCGGCCAGATGGCACCACCACCGAGCCTTATCAAATCCCTATGGAGCCAAAAGCACTATTGGCTGAGGCACAGAAGGGCGGTTTCTGGAGTTATATCGCGGGTGTCGCCTATCAGGTTTTGACGCATTATCATGTGCGTGGGCTGGTGATCAACAACTATAAGACCGATATGCCAGTGAAAAAGGGGTTGTCATCCAGCGCGGCCATCTGTGTGCTGACTGCCAGAGCCTTTAACCGCATTTATGATCTGAAAATGACCGTGCGCGGTGAAATGGAAATGGCCTATCAGGGTGAGATCGTCACGCCGTCACGCTGTGGTCGTATGGATCAGGGCTGTGCGTTTGGGGATCGTCCGGTAATGATGATGTTTGATGGGGATCGCCTGGAAACCAACGAGCTGCGCGTGAAGGAAGATCTGCATTTTGTGATTGTTGATCTCCATGCGGCCAAAGACACGATGGAAATTCTGTCGCGCCTGAATCGGGCTTATCCCTTTGCCGATAATGATGTCGAGAAAGGCGTGCAAAATCTGCTGGGGCCGATTAACAAGCGGATTGTGCATCAGGCAACCGAAGCCCTGCAAGCCACTGATGCGGAACGTCTGGGCCAGTTGATGGTTGAAGCGCAGGCGTTTTTTGATCAGTACGCTACCCCGGCCTGCCCTGAAGAACTCACTGCCCCTGTTCTGCATCAGGTTTTGAATTATGAGCCGCTGAAGCCACATATCTGGGGGCAAAAGGGTGTTGGGTCGCAGGGGGATGGCACCGCACAATTCCTGGCACGGAGCGAGCAGGATCAGCAGGCGGTGGTCGAAATTATCGAACGCGATCTGAAGATGTCGTGTCTGAAACTGACTTTGCATGCCGGCACGCAGGTGCGTAAAGCGGTGATCCCGGCGGCAGGATTTGGTACGCGCCTGTTCCCAGCCAGTAAAGCCACTAAAAAAGAAATGTTTCCGATTGTAGATCGGGACGGGATTGCCAAGCCGGCGATCCTCTATATTGTCGAGGAAGCGCTGGACGCAGGTATGGATGAAGTCATCATTATCGTGCAGGAAAGTGATCTCGAAGACTTCCGAGCATTTTTCAATCAGCAGGTGTCGATTGAGAATTACAACAAGCTCCCGCGTCATTTTCAGGATTATTCCCGGCGTTTGCTTGAGATGGGACAGAAAGTGAAATTTGCCATCCAACGCAATCAGGAGGGCTTAGGCCACGCAGTTTACTCTGTGCGCGATATGATCGGTGATGAGCCCTTTTTGCTGATGCTGGGCGATCATATTTACCGCTCGGAAAGTGACCGTTCCTGTGCCAAGCAGTTGGTCGATGCTTATACGCAGCATGGTACCAGCGTTGTTGGGCTGCGAGTCACGCCGGAAAGTCAGATCGGCAATTTTGGCACGGTGACCGGAGTCTGGCTGGAAGATCAGCATTTGCTGCATATTACCGAGTTTGCCGAAAAACCCAGCGCAGATTATGCCCATGCCAACCTGCGTGTAAACGGGTTGGATTCAGATGAGTATCTCACGGTGTTCGGTCAATACATCGTCAAGCCGCAGATTTTCGATTATCTGGCAGAACAGATTGACAATAATGTGCGCGAGCGAGGTGAGTTTCAGTTAACCTCCGCGCTGGACAGACTGCGCCAGGAAGACGGCTATATGGGCCTGATTATGGACGGCGCACGCTTTGATATTGGCCTGCCGGAATATTATCTGGAGACATTGCGCACTTTCCGCACCAGTTAGGCGTGGTTATAGTGCCAGCAGGTATTCAGCGGTAATCTCAATAGGGGTGGCCGGGCGGTTGCTCGGCCATCCTGTTTTTTGCGTACTTAGATGTTGTTAAACAGGGGGTTATTTTATGAAAATTACAGACGTGCGTACCCAGATTTATGAGTTTGATCTCAAGCGCTGGTTGGGTGACGCCAACAACCCCGGCGGATGGTTGAAGAATATCGGGTTGGCAGTCTTTGTCGATACGGATGCTGGTATCAGCGGCATGTCGATGGGTTCGGTGGCGGCGCGGTCATCCATTCATGGGATTGTGCAGGATCTGCTGATTGGTGAAGATCCGCGCGGCGTGCGTGGTTTGTGGCAAAAAATGAATGATCACGTGTTTAAGGCGGGTAATCGCGGTATTGCCGGCGATGCGGTATCTGCCATTGATGTGGCGCTATGGGATCTGAAAGCGCGCATCAATGACGAGCCGCTGTGGAAAACGCTGGGAGGCTCCGACCCGCGTGTGAAAGCCTATGCCAGCGGGTTGGACATGCCGCTGAGTGATGCCGATCTCAAAACCTTCTATGAAGAAATGGCGGCTATGGGGATTGAGCAGGGAAAGCTGAAAGTCGGCTTGAGCCGTGAAGATGATTTGCGGCGCATTGGCATTATGCACGATGCGCTGGCGAAGTCCGGCAAGAAGCCCCAGTTGATGGTGGATTCAAACGAATATTGGTCGCCCAAGCAGGCGATTAGCCACATCCGCTATTTTGAGCAGCATTATGAATTGTTGTGGGCGGAAGAACCCGCACGACGTTGGGATTATGCCGGATTGCGAAAAGTCTCCGATAATATTGCCGCGTCGGTATCCACGGGTGAAAACCTCGATGAACTGCATGAATATCGTCTGCTGATTGAGCATCACGCCACGGATGTCATTCAGGTAGGCAGCGGAGCCGGGGGTATCACAGGCGCATTGATGGTTGGTGAACTGGCCTATGCGTTTGAAATGCCGGTTTCACTGATGAACTGCGCCGGAAACTGGATGGCACACGTGGCTACCGCCATGCCCAACCACATTACGATGGAAACCCTGAATGCTGGCCGGGATGCGGTTCTGAAGCAGGTGAATCCGGTTGAGGATGGCTGGATCATGCTTTCGGATGCGCCGGGATGTATCACCTTTGACGAAGCGAAATTAAGTGAATATGCTGTGGAGTCCCCATCGCCTGCCGCACGATCTGGCCGGCGTGTGGGAGCGGGTTTGTATCAGCTTGGAGCCATGCCGTCTGAACTGCAACATTAAGCAGTTCAGTGTGTTGGCAAAAAAACAAATGCTGCTATAGTTACGCAGGGCAATCGCATCAAAGTTGAGTGAGTAGGTGAAACAGGAAGTCATTGTCCATCGCGGCACGGAAGCGTTTCTGTCGCAAACTGCTTCTGGATGTATCCTGCTTCAACAAATTCAGCGCAACGGCTCGCAAAACCGCCATGTTTTCGGCACTCTCACCTGAGCGGATGCGCGAGTCATCTTCGCTGAATGTCACATCCAGCACCCAGTGAAAGCTGTTCTCAATCGACCAGTGATGCTGTGTGGCCTCCAAGATGGTCGCGGCATCTGCCTTGAGACTGCTGATGTAGTAAGCGGTGTCGTGCGTGATTTTGTCGCCATCCCGCCGCTCACGCTCAACCCGAATGATGCTGTTGAGGTCAGCCCAGCCTTCATAGTAACGGATGTAATCAAAGGCTACAGGGTCGCTCACCACCCAACATTTGCGAATTTCAATGCGTCCACTTGTTTTGCGGGTGGTAAGGTGAAAATCCATCCGCATCTTCTCAAAGCCGCGCTCATCGCCGTAACGAAACCACTCAACAATATCGGCTTTCAGGTGGCTCTGATTATCTTTCACACGCAACAGATAATCCGCTTTACGGTCGCGGATTTGTTGCGCGATTTTGGTCTGACAACCCATTGCATCAATTGTCACAATACAGCCTGAAACGTTCAGAAGTTCCAGCAACTCCGGAATCGCGGTGATTTCATTCGACTTCGCGTCGGTTTTACGTTGCCCCAGCACAACCCCATTGGCGCTGGCCCACGCATTCACCATGTGAATGGACGCTTTGCCCTTCCCCCGATCATGACTGCCGCGTAGCGTCTTGCCATCAATCGCGACTACCTGTCCTTTGGTTACGCGAAACACACGCTCTACCCACTGCATAAACCGTTTCTGAAATGCCTCACTGTCGATCTTGGCGAACACATCACCGAAGGTGTCATGCGACGGAATGCCGTGTTCTAACTTCAAAAACTGTCGAAACCACCCCTCTTTCGCCTTGCCAACTGTCTCAATCCCAACCCAACTATCCGCTCCGCACAGCGCCCCACAGATCGCGATGATGATAATGTCGATCAATTTGTGGTCGCAACGCCCACACACACGCGGGTCGGGCAAATCACCAAAGCATTCTTCCAGACTGGTTTGCAGTTCGTTCGACATGGAGCATCCTTTTTTGCCCCATTATCTCTCAGCTTGCATTTTGAAGCGATTGCCCTG
>JBBSQD010000090.1:0-21743 GCA_038258185.1 Aggregatilineales bacterium
ATCAACGGACAGCGGCGCTATGATAGCAGTGTGCTGGAACGTCTGGCCGTGATCCAGACGGCGCAGCAGGCCGGGTTTACATTGGCTGAGGTGCGCATTCTGCTGGATGATATGCTGGCCGGTTCAGCCGTGGACAGCCGCTGGCATGATCTGATCCAGCGCAAACTTCAGGAAATGGATACACTTATGGCCAATGTCCGGCGCATGAAAAGCCTGTTAAATGATATTCTGGAATGCGACGGGGATCAGCTTGCCGAATGTATTTATCTGACCGGCCAGAAGCACCAGATGCTCGATTAAAATATTTATCTTTGCAGACGCTGAAAGTTTTTGCTTATGTCCAATCATCCACAACCACGTTACGATTTTCGCACGGGTTATCCTGATCTGTCGATTGTCCCGGCCAGCCTGACAGGTGACATCGCCACCCAGACGGTGCATTCTCCGTTGGGCCAGCAATATACGGGCGACCTGCAAGGCGTTCTCCACACGCGCATCGAAGTGGCGCGTTTCCTCAGTGATAACTGCGACGCATCCGTGAGTGAAGCCGAAGTGATGATTATCACCGGGGCGCTGACCGGCATTGATATTCTATGCCGTACCTTCACCCAACCGGGCGATATTGTGCTGGTGGAAGACCCGACATTTTTCTTCGCGATTCAGATTCTGAAAATGAGCCATGTGCAGCCCGTAGGGGTGCCGGTGCTGGCCGATGGCATTGACCTCGATTATCTGGAAATGCTGCTGAAAAAATACGCGGGACGGGTGCGCATGCTCTATGCGATTCCGTCTTATCAGAATCCGACCGGCACCTGTCTGTCGCTGGAAAAGCGTCTAGCGCTGATTAAGCTGGCGCAGCAGTACAACTTCATCATTGCCGACGACACCACTTACCAGAATCTCTATTTTGAGCAGCAGCCTCCGCCGATTCTGAAAGCGCTCGATCAGGACAGCGGCCACAATATCGCCATTGGGTCATTTTCCAAGCTGCTGATGCCCTCGCTGCGCCAGGGTTGGATCTGGGCAACCCCGCAGCAGATTACGGCGCTCAAAGGCTTTAAGGCCGATGGCGGCACCAGCGGGTTAACATCGCAAATGGTGACACAGTATCTGCAATCGGGTGAGCTGAACGCGCAGATCAAAAAAGTGCGGGCGTTTTATGGGAATAAATGCCGGTTGGTAGGCGATGCGCTGGCCGAATATATGCCGGACTCGGTGCAGTGGATGGTGCCGGATGGCGGCTTCTTTATCTGGGTGACTCTGCCGGAAACGCTCACGGCTAATGATCTGCGCCGCGAGACGTTGAAGCACGGCGTGGATTTCCTGCCGGGGCGCGAATGCTCGGTTGATCTCAGCGGAGAGCATACGCTGCGACTGTGTTTCTCGATGCTTGCAGAAGAACTGCTGCCAGAAGGCATCGAGATTCTCGGACGCACCGTGAAGGAAATGCTGGCTTGAGAAGTCAAATTGTGTAACTGCTTTCCCCTCTATCCCCCCCGCCCTTTCTCCCACAAGGGGAGAAAGGGGGCTTTTTAGATGCCTTAAGTCCCCGCGCCACCTGTGGGTTGCGAAGGGAAAGCGATAGCTTCTAAGGCGCATACGCCTGTCATGACCACGATTGCTTTTTATGAACAAATGTTCTATCCTGAAGTAAATCCTCACATGATATGATGGAGCAGTAACATGCGCAAATTGATTGTCAGTAACTTTGTGACCTTAGATGGCTATTATGACGGCAAGAATCGCGACGTGGTGTCGATCTTCAAGTATCAGCATGAAGACTACGCCGGGGATGACCACTACGATTTTTATAATGCCAATTTGCTGCGGGCATCCGATACATTGATACTGAGTGGCCGCGAATCATTTCTGGGGAATAAGTCTTACTGGACGAGTGTGCCGGACGATCCTAATGCCACCGCGATTCGCCGTGAATTTGCGGAGCTGATTCAGCGCGTCGATAAAATTGTGGTGTCGGACAAAATCACCCGCGAGGATTTAGCGCCGTGGGATAACACGCGGATTATCAAGGTGGCGGACTCCCCCAAAGAGATTGCCGCCCTCAAGGAGCAACCCGGCAGAGATATCCTGATTCTGTTGGGGCGTATCCTGTGGAATAACCTGATGCAATATGACCTGATTGACGAACTGCACCTGACCTATTTTCCATTGATCGCCGGCGATGGCATGTCGCTGTTTGACGGTCAGCCGGGGATTTCGCTTAAGCTGTTGAGTACGCAAACGTGGCAAGACTCCGGCAACATCCTCGCCCGTTATGCCGTCAGCCGTAAAAAAGAATAAGTCACGCTGGGATTCTAAATTTAGAGGATAAAAAACGGACACGGTATACCGTGTCCGTACATATTCTACTTGAAACGCTGCGTAGGTTTGAGGTGTAGAAAATCAACCTGCGACGAGGGTTTTCTTGCGCTTCACTTCTTTAAGGCGCTCATGGTTATCCAGAATACGCTTGCGGATGCGCATGTTTACCGGGGTAATTTCCAGCAGTTCATCCTCAGCCAGGAACTCGATACAGTCATCGAGACTCATGTTCCGTGCCGGTGACAGACCGGCCACGGTTTCGCTCGGTTTGCCGCGATGGTTGGTCAGATGCTTGGCTTTGGCGACATTGACGGCCAGATCATCCGGACGGATATTCTCGCCAATGACCATACCTTCGTAAACGTCAACCGCTGGCCCAACAAAGAACGTGCCGCGCTGTTGCAGCTCGACCAGCGCATAGCCGGTGGTCGTGCCGGTCTGGTCGGCCACGAGGCTGCCAAACTGACGTACCGGCGCTTCCTGCTGCAAAACAGGTTCGTAACTGTGGAACAGGCTGTGCAACTGACCCATACCACTGGTTGCGCGCATAAACTGTGACTGGAAACCAATCAGGAAGCGTGTCGGCACCAGATAGGTGATATAGGTGGTGCCACTTTCGGCCTGCATGTTGGTCATCGTGCCACGACGTGCGCCCAGTAACTCAAAGACCGTTCCGGCGGCATCATCGGCCACTTCGACATGGACTTCTTCCACTGGCTCCAGCATTTCGTCGGCTTCAGCATCATAGCGGAAAATCACTTCCGGCTTGCTGACTTCGAACTCGTAGCCTTCACGGCGCATGGTTTCGATCAGAATGCCCAGATGCAGCTCACCACGTCCGCTGACGATGAATTTTTCCGGGGTGTCACCATCCTGCACACGCAGGGCGACGTTACTACGGGTTTCCTGTTCCAGACGGGCACGTAAACGGCGCGAGGTGCCCCAGCCGGTTTTGCCTTCACGTCCGGAAAAGGGCGACGTATTTACGCCGAAGGTCATCCGCACGGTGGGTTCTTCCACGGTGATGGGCGGGAGTGCCTGGGTTTCTTCCGGGCTGCCGATGGTATCGCTGATACCGATCTGCTCGAAACCTGCGAAGGCCAGAATATCACCTGCGCGTACTTCGTCGATTTCCTGCTTGGCGAGATTGTGGAATGTAAACAGATATTCCAGCCGGCTGAGGGTCTTTTCACCCTGCGGCGTAATACGGGAAACCTGCATGCCTTTACGCAGCACACCGGACTGCAAACGCCCGATACCAATCTGGCCTTTGTAGTTGTCATATTCCAGTGTGGTCACCAGCAAACGGGGTGGTGCATCGGCGTCAATGGTTGGGGCGGGAACTTCGTTGATGATCGTCTCGAACAATGGCGAGAGATCATCGGCCAGCGCGTCGGCCTGATGACCAGCGACACCGGTCAGGCCAATGGCGTACACCACCGGGAAGTCTGCCTGCATATCACTGGCACCCAATTCCACGAAAAGATCAAACGTTTCGTTAAGGGCTTCTTCCAGCCGAGCGTGCGGACGATCCACTTTATTGATGACGACAATAATCCGCAGACCCAGGTTGAGTGCCTTACGCAGCACAAAACGAGTCTGGGGCATGGGGCCTTCTACTGCGTCGATCAGCAGCAGGGCACCGTCAACCATGTTTAAAACACGCTCAACCTCACCACCGAAGTCGGCATGGCCGGGGGTGTCCACGATATTGATTTTAATATCCTGCCATGTCACGGCGGTGTTCTTCGCCAGAATGGTAATACCGCGTTCACGCTCCAGCGCATTGGAGTCGAGGATTCGTTCCCCGGTTTCCGCGCCTTCGCGGAAAACATGAGCCTGTTTTAACATGCCATCGACCAGAGTTGTTTTGCCATGGTCAACATGCGCAATAATAGCAATGTTGCGAATATCTTCTCTTACCTGAGTCACTGCGTTTCCTTGTTTGAACTCGTTTTCTATGGGGGTATGCGCGATGAAATACAAACTCGCGCAGTCAGTGTTTTTATTCTATCAGATGAATCGGAAAAAAATACAGAGCGAGTCGGTTAAGGTTTGTCGATAATTTCTGGTCAAAACACACAAATCCAGAACCGAAGAAGCTGTCTTTAACGAAATGTTCCCTGTATATAGAAGCGATCAGGCGTCAAAAACTTACATTGGACACCAGTCAGGTCACTCCAGAATCAGAATAAATTCCTCGACATCTTTATGACGCGCGTTGGAAAAACCGCTGCCTTCGTCCACGATTTTGAAGCCGCATTTCTGCAACACCCGCAGCGAACCGGCATTATCTTTGGCGGCGTGGGCATACAACGGACGCATGGTAATCACCTTCAGAAATTGATTCAGCGCCTGCGTCGCGATGCCTTTGCTCCAAAAGGATTTCCCCAGCCAGTAGCCGACTTCTCTTTCGCCCATTATTTCAAAGCTGAGGATATAACCGGCAATTTCACTGTTGGCTAGAATAATCTGTATAGGGATGCTTTCATCGGCCATCAGGTTATCCCAGTGGGACATGAATCTGTCGCGATCTTCCGGTTCTGTGGCGGTAAAAGCCGCCATATAATTGGCGTCTTTATCACGATGATACTCAAACAGAATGGGTAAATCACTCTCGTGGATGTCCCGAAGCGTGACACGAATATCTGCTGTGGATTGGTCCATCATGTATGGTCCTGGCTGATCAAAGGCGGAGGAAGCAAAGCGCATTATACCTTAAACAGCCATTGACGCGATTAGTTTTTAAGCTCAATTTGAGTACAATGAATATTATCTGTAATTTTATTGATTGAGGTTACACATGCCAAAAACATCCCCCTTTCGCCTCAGCTTAATGTTCTTGCTGCTGATTTTATTGCTTACCACAGCCGTTTTCGCTGCACCCGACTCTCAGGCCGAGCCGGTTGAACCCACCGCCCAGCAGCAAACGCTGGAAGCCAGCGTGAATGATCTTTTCCGGCAAACGGCGGAAGCGCAACAGCCGGACTATACTCAGACGGTGCAGGCCCTGTTCGAAAGTGCGCTTACGGCCACCGCCGACGCACCGACGCCAGCCGCAGAGATCACGCCACAGCCAGTCGATGTCTCCGGTCTGGAAGTGGTCGAGACGACTGAAATTGACCTTTTTGCTGGGCCGGGTCGCACCAGTGCGTATCTGGCACCTAATGGTGAATATTTTGCGTGGTTTGGGCCAGTGGATAACGATGCAGGCATCTGTATTTATACCATTGCGGGTGAAAATACCGGTTGTGTCCCCTTCTCGGAAAATTATGATTCCAGCAGCGTCCGCTGGTCACCCGACAGCACCAAACTGGTATTTGCACAGGATTTCTTACGTATGTTTATCGACTCGGATATCTGGATGTTTGATGTCGAGACTCTGTCAGTGACGAATATCACGGACGATGGATTAGAAGACACCAATTTTTTGACTGGTAAAGAGGATGACCCTGCATCGCCTCCCATTGATCTGGTTCCGATGTGGGGCGCGGACAGTCAATCGGTCTATTTCCTGCGCTATCTGGTAGATGATGAGGCGGATCGTAACCGACCTGATCTGTATCGGCTAGATCTGGCGATGGGCGAAATGGAGATTGTGCATTCGTTTGTCACTTTAAGCCCTTTTGGCATTTACCGGGGTGACATTTCACCAGACGGGCACTGGCTGGCGTATACGGTTGATACGCAGGATCGCAAAACCATGAATGTCCGCCTGCTGGATTTAGAGACGAATGAGGATCGGCTCTTAACGCCATTTGCTGTCTCGGACGAACGTCCCTTCCAGATTGATTATCTGCAATTTTCGGCAGACAGCCTCTACGTGCTCACTCGTGACCCGGTGCTGCTGAGTCGTGGGATGCCGTTGCAACCCGAAGACCCGGTAAGCCGTGTGTTTGATCTGGACGGCAATGAATTCCTGATTGACCCTGAGCGCAGCGTCATCGGTGCGGGCTGGTTGGCGACGGGTGCCAGTCTGGTCTATCAGGTTATGGACGCAGATGATCCCGGTGAAGGTGCGATGTACGTGACAGGTGAGCCGGGAGAACCGGGGCGTTTGCTGCTGGCCGGGCGTTACTTGCCACCCACCACCCGGCAGGAGCAGATTCTGTCAGGGTCGAATAACACGCTGCTGATGACAGCACGGGGCGGATCACCCTTGATTGTGCTGCGGCTGGCTTCTGAATAAACGAACAGTTTGCAAGGACGTGTGTCGCTATTATCTGGCACACGTCCCTATGATAATTGCACACAGAACCAGTGAAACTTGCTATAATCTCAGCAGGTAACAAAAGGGATAATTATGGTCGCTATACGGCTCAATGGACATATCACCAAAGATGGGAAGCTGGAAATTGACCTGCCTGAAGGATTACCAGCAGGTGATGTGCAGGTTTTGATCGAGCTATCTCAACAATCTGATACCCAATCCCCACAAACACTGACGCGAAGCGAAATCCAGGAATTGATGCAGATCGAGCTTAAATCCAGTGCGCAACTGGTGAAACAGCTAGAAGAAGAAGGTGGCTGGGAGGATAGGGGCATTAAAAGTGGCGCAGAGTGGGTTGACGAGCAGCGCCGCAAAAACGAGCGAAATCTGCGCCAATGGTAGATGCATTACTGGATACTTCGGTTGTTATTGACATTCTCAGGCAATACCCACCAGCTAAGCAATGGCTTTTGGAGCAAAAGGCTCTTGGAATTGCCTCAATGGTCTGGATTGAAGTGTTACAGGGTAGCCCCGATAAAAGTGCTCAGCAGCGTGCATTAAAAGTCCTGCGAGCATTTGAACGAATCAACCTCAACCCTGAGGATATTGACTGGGCAATTGAGCAGGTTGCGTATTTCAAATTGAGCCATAATGTAGGGGGTATGGATTGTTTAATCGCCTCTTTGAATGCTCGGTTACAAATTCCACTCTACACCACCAATATGAAGCATTTTACCCCATTGCTGGATACGCTCGCCCAACGTCCTTACTAAGATAGCTGCTTATTGCCGAAAATGTTGGCTAAGATAAGTTGGGTATAAATTGTCCCCATGCGCTCGATGGTGTAGGGCGTATCGTGTTCCAGCCACCAGCGGATCAGCGCAAAGATGGATGAAATCATATGATTCGCCTGGATTTCCGGCGGCACTGGACTGTCTGCGGGAAAATTATGCATGGCCAGTACATCGGCGACCACTTCTTCCTGAATATCATGGATGACCGCGCTGGTTCCCTGACTACTGAAAAGTACGCGAAAAAACGCCCGATTCTTATCCACCAGTTGAAAGATCATATAGCCTTCTGAATTTGCGGATGGGTGTGGGTTGCCTTTTATCAGCGACTTAAAGTCTTGAGTGACGTTGTGCAGCAGTTCGCGCAGCAGGTCGTCCTTGCTTCTGTAATGTCGGAAAAAAGTAGAATAAGCAATGTTGGCGCTTTCAGTCAGATCACGGATGGTGATGCTGTCATAGCCTTTATTGAGTGATAAATCAACCAGAGCATTCATCAATAAAGTCTGTGTACGTTGCGCACGACGGTCTGTTTTATTCATTTTAAACACTTGTCTATAAAGCTATAGTCGATCTAAATTCCTTATTGACACACATGATACTCAACTTATGATATACCGTATAGCATAAAACGCTCAGATAGCAGTCTCAAAGGACACAAACATGGCAGAACGTTTGGAAATTGATTTTCTGGACCCGAATATTTTACGGAATCCTCACCCGGCACTGACGCAACTGCGTGAAGTATCGCCACTCTATCATGTGCAGCATGTGGAGATGGGCTCTAGGCCGTGGCTGTTGACCCGTTACGACGATGCACTCAAAATTCTCAGCGATGATCGGCTTTCAAAAGACCGGATGCGTTTACCCAAAACCGGCAATAACAATATGCTCGACAGCGCGGCTGCGTCCATCAACCGGCACATGCTCACAGTTGATCCGCCCGATCATACCCGTTTACGCGGGCTGATTCACAAAGCCTTTACACCACGTATGATCCGCGAACTGGAAGGACGGATTCAGGAAATTTCCGACACGCTGATTGATGAGATGCTGAAAGATGAACAGGCGGATTTAATCGCTGATTTCGCCGTACCGCTGCCGGTCACGGTGATCGCCGAACTGCTGGGTATTCCCATGGAAGATCAGGAAAAATTCCGCCAGTGGTCGCAGACGATTGTGCTGGAAGGTCTGAGTAACAGTAACCCGGAAAAAGTCGCCACGGCTGCGCTGGAATTCATCATGTATTTTCATCAGATGTTTGATGAGCGCCGCGAAAACCCGCAGGATGATCTCATCAGCGCGCTGGTGCAGGTGGAAGAAGCAGGCGAAAAGCTCGACCAGCAGGAACTGATCAGCATGGTGTTTCTGCTGCTGGTGGCCGGACATGAAACCACGGTCAATCTGATTGGCAATGGCATGTTAAATCTGCTGCAAAATCCTGAGCAGCTGGAGAAGCTGCGGCAAAATCCGGACATGATTAAAACCGCGATTGAGGAAATGCTGCGCTATGATGGGCCCGTTGGCAGCTCGACCATGCGCTGGTCATTAGAGCCGGTGGAGATGTACGGACAGGTCATCCCAGCCGGTGATATGATCCTCACGTCACTACTCGGAGCCAACCGCGACCCGGAAGCCTTCAAAAATCCTGATATGTTTGATATCACTCGCACACCGAATAAACATATTGCTTTCGGTTTTGGCATTCACTACTGTGTGGGTGCGCCACTGGCACGACTGGAAGGCGCCATTGCGATCAATACGCTGCTGCGCCGGGTGCCGGATCTGGCACTGGCGGTGGATATAAACGAGCTTAACTGGAACGCGACTCTGCTGCTGCATGGTATGAAATCCATGCCGGTACGCATCTAACGCGCATATCACTCAGGGGCGCGATAATGCGCCCCTCTAAACTTTAGCTTTCAGCAATTCGGCCACCACCGCTTCGATATCCAACCCCTGACCGCGTGTCCAGGCAGCCTGATAAACCTCATCACCCAATGATGCTTTGAGCTTTACCTGAAATTCTGCCAGCAGAGGCCACTTTTTTAACCAGCCAATAGCCACCTGCGGCTGCTTTAACGCCAGCGCGATCAGTTCAACCGCGCGTTCCTCATGCCCGTTAGGCGCCATAATCATCGCAGCGGCAGGCAGACAGGCGGTCATAAAGGCCACATTGTTCAAGGCATGGACGGTGGGCAGCGCCAGTTGCAGATGCTTACGGGCAGCGGCGTAATCCTCAAGACCACAGGCGGCATTTGCCAGCCCGACATCCGCGATATACGCCACCAGCGGATTCGCGGCGGACAGCGGACGCGCTTCCTCACATAGTTGACGCGCCCGGCGATAATCACCCTCGACACAGGCGAGATTACCTAAAATTGCCAGCGCATAACCGCGGCGATTGTCGTAATGAATGTCACTGGCGATCTGCAGTGATTGTTCAATCAACGTGCGCGATCCCTGCAGGTCACCGCGCCACAGCGCTAGCCCGGCGAGGGTCGCGCCACTAAAGGCGATATCCGACAGGCTGCCGGTTTCATGGCTGATGTCATGCGCTTCCTGAGTGTATTTTTCGGCTTCGCTCAGTGCGCCTTTGAAGATCAGCGGTGCGCCGATATTGTGCAGCGAGTCCGCCATGCCCACGCGATCCCCGACTTTGCGCCGCAGTTCCAGGCTGTCATGGAAATAGATCATGCCGCGTTCTGGCTGACCGTTCAGCGAATACCAGACACCCAGGCTGGAATAGATGATCGCCACGTAATAATCGTCTTCAAGTTCCTTGAAAAGCTCCAGGCTTTGCTCGTAATAAGCCACGGCTTCGTCATATTGACGGGCATCATACAGCACCCAGCCTTTGGCATATAAGCAGAAAGCGATTTCGGCCTGATCATCGTACTGGCGGGCGATCTCCAGCGCTTTTTTCACCCAGGCGCGGTCAGTATGCTGCTTGAAATACCGTGCCAGTAAGCGCCCCCAGACAGCCTTCGGTTCTTCACCCAGACGTGGTGCAAAGCGCTCGATAGCCTTCAGGAACATATCATCGACATTTTGCCAGCGACTGCGCATATTGCAGAACAGATACAGACTTTCTATGACGCGGTTGATCGAGTCAGCATACCCATTTTCCAGTGCCCAATCCCAGGCGGCGCGGCCATTATCAAAATCCTGTTCAATCTCGTTGAGGGCGGCCAGTTGGCGGCGGCCTTTCAGGTCGGACTCACGCTGGTGGGTGCCAGTGGTGTAATACGCCAGATGCGCGTCGCGGATGGCTGTGCTTTCGCCAGTGGCTTCCAACTGCTCAGCGGCGTACTGACGCAGCAACTCGTGGATTTCATAGCGTCCGGTGGATGGGTCACGCCGCAGCAGTGATTTATCGACGAGCGCCATTAACGTGCGCAGTGAAGCGCCGGTCACTTCCTGTGCGGCCTGACGGCTGAAGCCACCACGAAACACCGAGAGGCGCGCAAAGGCTTCGCGCTCTTTCTGCACCAGCAGCGTCCACGAATAATCGAACACCGCGCGGATGCTTTGATGGCGTTCCGGCAGATCGCGCATGTTACTTTCGAGGAAGTCCAGACTGCGGCTGATCTCGTCGGCAATTTCGGGCAGCGATAACGTATCCACCCAGGCGGCGGCCAGCAGAATGCCCAGCGGCATCCCTTGCAACAGGCGGCAGATCTGCGCGACGTGGCGTAAATCCGCATCGTGCAGTTCAAAACCGGGGTCTTCACGGCGGGCACTCTGCATAAACAGCTTGACCGCGCTGTACTGCAGCGCGTCTTCGGTGCTGTCCCATTCCGGCACAGACATGCCATCCAGCGGGAACACCGTTTCGCTGCGCAGATTCAAGCGTGTGCGCGAGGTGACCACAATCTCGATCAGAGGCGCGGCTTCCAGAATGGCCTTCACCACATCTGCACCGTCGAGGACATGCTCAAAGTTGTCCATCACCAGCAGCGTGGTTTTATGGCGCAGATAGTCGCATATCTGCTGAAGTGATGAGCGACCATCATCAAGAAACTGATACTTGATGGCTTCAGCAAGGGCGGGGATGACAGCATCCACCGTATTAATCGGGGCGAGCTGGACGAAAAACACCCCATCCGGGAAATGATCAAGCTGGCGCTCGGCTACTTCCAGCGAAAGGCGGGTTTTACCCATGCCACCGGGAGCCAGAATCGTCACCAGGCGAATACTGTTGTCCGCAATCAGGCGTGAGATTTCCTCAATCTCTGGCTCACGGCCTACAAACTGGCCGGTTTGCGCTGGCAGATTGTTCCTGACCGGATGCAGCGGGGCTGTCGGCGGGTCATTATTGGGCCCTAAAACCGGGAAGCGCATCGGACGCATGTTGGATGTATCCAGCGCGAGGCCGAGCAGCATCGCTTCGATCTCCGCGCCGACCAGTCGTACACTGGGGATACGGGCATCACGGTCTTTTTCCAGCATGCGATAGATCAGGTCAGCCAGTTCAACCGGGCAGTCTGGTCGCAGTTCTTCCAGATCCGGCGTGACATCGGTCATGATCGCTATCAGCACCTGCGTAGTGGTTTCGCCCCGGAAAGGCCGCTGACCGGCCAGCATCTCGAAGAGCATCACGCCCAGTGACCAGATATCCGCACGCACATCCGCCTGATCACCATTGAGCGCTTCGGGGCAGATATAATCGGTAGTGCCCATCGCAATCCCCGATTGCGTGACGCGCTCTTTGGCTTCGATATAGGCCACGCCGAAATCGGCCAGACGCGGGGTGCCATCTTCCGCCATCAGCACATTGGCGGGTTTAATATCGCGGTGGATAATTTTCAGGCGATGGGCGCGGGTCAGCGCGTCGGCAATATCCAGCGTGATTTCCAGAGCGCGTTTGATGGGCATTTTCGGCTGGGCGGACATGAGCGATTTGAGGGAACCGCCGCTGACATATTCCATGATGATGAAGTGGCTGTCATCTTTTTCGACCGTATCCAGCACCTTGACGATACTGGGGTGATTAAGCTGGCGCAGCGCCTCGCCTTCGCGGATAAAGCGCTCCAGCATATCAGGATCATTGCGGACGGCTTCAGCCTTCAGCAGTTTAATCGCAACCGGCTCATCGTTTTTTGTGTCCTGGCCCAGGTAGACCATGCCCATCCCCCCTGCACCAATTACATCTTTGATGTCATAACGATTGGCGAGCATTGTCGAAGTGCCTCCGTTGGAGAGATTTAGCGTGGGAGCTTTGCATAGGTAATCTGCAAGAATCCAGGGTGTTTAAAAATCAGATCACTATCTGTAAATCTTTGCCGTACGGACACGGCATGCCGTGTCCCTGCAACGGATTCTGTTTTGGAGTAAATTCTATACTCCCCTAAACATCATCCTAATATGACACAGTATAACGTACAGATGTTAAAAATTCGGGGAAATGTGAATAAACTTAACCCCGAATGTTTAGATATGTGCGTATTCAGCCGTAAAGGCGCGGAATAATTCATGCAGATGAATCGTATTCGCACCGGGTTTGCCATTTCCGATCACCACATCGTCGACCTGACGGATGGGGCAGATTTCCTTGTTGGATGAAGTCAGGAATAACTCATCGGCCTCAAGCAGCGTTTCCGCATCCATATCCTGAACGCGCACCTCAAAATGATCCGCCGCCACATCCAGAATCGCCTGCCGGGTAATGCCATGCAGAATGCCTTCACCGGGCGTGACCAGTGTATCACCATAAAAGGCAAACAGGTTAGTCGTTGTGCCTTCCAGCACATTCCCCTGATCATCGATATACAGGGCGTCAATCGCTTGCTGGCGCTGGGCTTTTTGCAAAGCGATAATGGCCGGGATGTAATTGAGAGTTTTGGCTTCAGGCAGGTAACGTTCTGTTCGATGTGTAATCACTTTTACGCCCTGCGAGTACCATTCCGCCGGGATGACAGGCGCTGGCGTAACCATGACGATCAACCGCGCGGCGCCACTGACCGGGACGATATTATCCGGGCTGTCGCCGCCGGTCAGCACGATGCGAATCGCGGACTCGGCAAACTGATTGCGGTTCAGCGTCTCGTCAATAATGCTGGTCATCGCTTCCAGGCTGTAGGGCAGTTCGAGGCCGATTAATCGTGCCGAATTTTGCAGCCGTTCCAGATGCGCCTGCAAATGAAAGGGCTTTCCCGCATAGGTACGGAGATAATCAAACACGCCATAACCACGCAAAATCGACAGGTCGGTTGCGGGCAGCAATGCGTCAGCTTCGTTTACAAACTCACCATCAATGTAGTAGATATGGGTCATGTCGCGCACCTTATTATCAAACCAGCGGAAGGAATCGCTTTTGAGCAATTCAGTTAAGTTTTTATTGTAACGCACACACGCCTTCATGATGTGCCCAATTTTGGATTATAGATGCAGATTGTGCTTAATTCGTCCCCGGCCTCAGCCACATTAAAGGTGACTGTAGCATGGCGCGTATTGTAGCAGTTAAGGTGCTGGTTGAGGATAGCGTGTGTGATGCGCTGGGGCTTATAGAAGGGTGGCATGTGGGTAAGGCCGTGACAGTGGCTGGAAATACTTGATGATAATACAAATCCGTTTGGTGGTCAGGATTAATGTGTAAATGCGGCGGGTTTTGCCGATTCCCGCCACATATGATTTCGCTTCAGAAACTCCGAAAAAATGAATCTAACTCCGAAAAAGTGGCTTCAGGGGCTTCTTCGGCCAGATAATGTCCACAGTCAATTGCTTTCCCGCGGACATCATTTGCCCAATCACGCCAGATAGCGAGCACATCATAGAAATCCCCCAATCCATCCTGACTGCTCCATAAAACCAGCAGCGGGCACTCAATGTGTTTCTTACCACGATCCGCCTCGTCGAGTTTGAAATCGAAGGTGGCACCCGCTCGATAGTCTTCACACATCGCATGGATGGTTTCAGGATTATGGACAGCGCGCAGATATTCCGCCAGCACAGCCGGGTCAAACAGATGGTGTTTGCCGTGAAAATAATAATTGTCAGGATTGGCGCCAATCATTCTTTCCGGCAGATCATAGGGTTGCGCCAGAAAAAACCAATGCCAATAATCCAACGCTGACGCGATATTAATGCGCCGAAAGACCTCGCCAGTGGGGATAATATCCAGCAGAGCGACTTTCTCTACACGTTCTGGATAATCAAGTGCCAGACGATAAGCACAGCGTGCACCACGATCATGCCCGGCTAAAAAGAACTTGTCGAAGCCTAATTGCTGCATGACGCTGACCTGATCGCGCGCCATCGCCCGTTTTGAATACGGTTCATGATCTGGCGTGGTCGGAGGTTTGCTGCTGTCACCATACCCTCGGAGATCAGCAGCCACCACCGTAAAGTGCTCAGCAAGTCGTGGCGCGATTTTATGCCACATCACATGGGTCTGCGGATGCCCATGCAACAGTAGTAAAGGCGCACCTTGTCCGCCATGCCGGACGCAGATCACTGCTTCTCCGGTATCGATCATGGTTTTCTCAAAGCCGTCAAACATCACAGATGCTCCCTCAAGGCTGGTTTTACGCGTGATGGTAAAACGAATGATTGGATCATCCCTATTATGCAATAAAATTCGTAATGTTGCCTGCAATGGATATGTGTGTTCGCTTAATGTACGACATGGACGCGCGAGGAGGTAAATAAAAATGGGATCGGCACACCGGGCGCCGATCCCATTTTGTTATCTTGCTGAGCTTACACTTTCGACTCAGGCTGCAAACGCAGATAAATCATCCCTGAGTCGAAGGATTTGGCTTCCAGCACCTTCATGGATCTGGTGTAGTGGGCATCCTCGAAAAGCCGCTTGCCGACACCCAGGACAACCGGGCACAGCATCAGTTGCAGTTCGTCCACGAGATCCGCTTCGATCAGGGATCGGGTGAGCGTCCCGCTGCCGACGATGCTGATGTCCTTGCCGGGTTGCTGCTTCAGCTTCCTGATTTCGGCAACCACGTCTCCGTTGATCAGGTGCGAATTTTTCCATTCCGCTTTGTCCAGGGTGGTAGAAACCACATACTTGGTCTGGTTGTTCATAAAACCGCCGAAAGGATCATCCTCCGGAACACTGGGCCAGAAGGCCGCAAATCCTTCATAGGTTTTGCGACCCAGCAGCATTGCATCACTGGTTGCCATGCCCGCGCCGATGATCTCGCCAACTTCATCACTGGTGAACGGTATCGACCAACCACGCTGTTCGGCGGGTATTGTTTCTTCGCCGCCTGGTGCTTCTACGACTCCATCAAGGGTAATGAACAGGGAAGCATTAATTTTTCTCATGATCGTAGTATCTCCTTTTGTGGTTTCTATTGACTTTTACAGCTTAAACCATCAAAAGGGCGCTGTCTTGTACAAAAGCGACATGGGCTTTTCGATATTTCCAGTGACGATCCGCCCCGGTGTTAGCCCCATAAACTGCCTGAGTGCGTGGGTCATATGGGATTGATCGGTATATCCTGCCTGTTCTACGGTATCCAGGATGGACAACCCCTGTTTTAACAAACTGGTGGCGTAGCGCACGCGGTGAATTTGAAACACAGTGTTGGCCAGTGGCTTGCAAAAACCGCCGCTGGATGGTGCGGCGGGAGCGGTCTGTAAATGACGACTGATCGCGCAGGGTCAAATCAATGACCTCATCATTGACAAGCAGCCCTTCCCGCACAAGGCGGTTGATAAATGTATCGGCATTTTCGTAATCGGAGAATTCCCATGCTGAACTATCCAGCCAGAAGGAATTACTTCCAGCTTGCGGCAGGTCGATATCGCGCCGATCCATCAGCATGCTGGCTGGAAATCTGGGCATGAAGGTGTCCACTTTAAAGACAATCTCCATAAACTCTGTGTTAGGTGGACAATAGGCGGCTGTTGGCTGTGTCTCTGGGCCGCGTACGGTCAGAAAGGTTCTGTTCTGATAGCTGGTGACGACGATTTCACAATGCGTTTCAGCCGTAGAGATAAAGGAACCGCCGCGTTCACTGCGGCTGTACCACACTTTTTCGACAAGCGGTGAGTCGGAGAGTCTTTCCACAGCGGGCAGATTAATGTCGCCGTTTTGTGCATAAAATTCTGCATCGAAGTCAAAATCTGGCTTCAAAGTCAGTACCATCTAGGCGTGCTCCTATAACGGTTGGGTGGGTAAGCGTCTACACATAATAGTAGTACATATTTTCTGATTTATCGCCGATTCAGGTGATACGTTAGCTCACTCTCAACAACTAATTCAGCCAGCGCGGTGCGTACGCGCTCGACATCGGCTTTGTCTTCGCTGTCGTAAGTCAGCACATGAATCGCGCGGGCATTGGCCGATGTCTGGCCGGATGCTGGCGCAGTGGACACTTTCGATTTATAGCCCAGTTTCCCGCTGACCGTTGCCGCTTTGACCTGCTCCCACAGCGCATCGACATTTTCCAGCGTGGTGGGGATAAGCCAATATCCAGCGCGCGGGGTCGGGGCGGGATAGACGCCGTTTTCGCGCTTGGCTTCAATCCAGTAGACCGCGCTCACCTGCGAGGGCTGCGCCTCCGCGTCGTGCTGCATCCGCGCTTTTTGCACCATGTCGATCAGCGATAAATTCAGGGGTTGGTCTTTTTTGGTCATGATTTTTCCTCCCAGTAAATTGTTTTGAGATGTTATCGGACATGGCATCCCATAGGGAGGCTTACGCACTGCCATGTCCCTACAAGTAATCCGCTTCTATAGAACCTATAACCGAGGTGATTATGACGTTTACGCGTCGTTTTGCGCAACCACGAGGCCGTGATTCTCCCAGCAGAGCCGCGGCCTCGGTTCATTTTTTCTATCCGTTAAGTGTATTAAGGAGCAGCACCATGTTGAACTGGATCAACAATTTATTTGGACGGCGCGGATTACGGCCTGCGCCGCATGTCGCGGCAGTCGCCCAGCATAATCATTACGTCTGGCCGAATCTGGCGGAGACACAGGCACAAGCCCACATCTACCAGCAGTCGCCGTGGGTGTATATCGCCATCAACCGCATTGCGGAAGCGGCGGCTTTAGTCCCGCTGACAGTGCAGCGTCTGGATGGCGAAAAACGCGTCGCTGTTGAGCGGCATCCACTGGAACAACTACTGGATAAGCCCAATCCCTATCTCAGCCGCTTTGAGTTATTCGAGCAGACGATTGGCATGCTGGAACTGACCGGAAATGCTTACTGGTTTTTGGCCGGGGATGCCAGCGGTGTGCCGACGCAGATCTGGCCGCTGCGCCCGGATCGGGTCAGCATCGTGCCGGATGCGACGCAGTATGTCAAAGGCTATGTCTATGAAATTGACGGCCAGCGCATCCCACTGGAAGCGGCGGAAGTGGTGCATTTCCGGCGCTGGCACCCGGCCAATGATTATTATGGCCTGTCGGCATTGGAGGCGGCGCAGGTGTCGGTGAGCAGTGACCGCGCCATGGCTGAATGGAATCGCAGCACCTTTGGGCGCGATAATGGTGTTCCCGCCGGGATTGTGTCGGTCAAGGAGTTTGTGTCCGACGCGGATTTTGAGCGCATCAAACGCGAGTGGCGCCAGAGTTATGGCGGCCCGCAGCGCCGAACCGCCTTCCTGCGTGGGGGCGGCATCGAGTGGCAGAACATCGGCCTGAGCCATAATGAACTGGATTTCCTGAAAGGCCGTGAGGCGCACCGCAACGAAATCCTCAATCTGTTTGGCATTCCGGTGGGGCTAGTCAGCGAAAATGCGACGGAAGCCAATGCCAAAGTCGCCGAGCGTCTGTTTATCGAGCGCACGTTATGGCCGAAGCTGGTACGTATCGCCCAGAAAATCTCGCAGGAACTGCTGCCCTTTTGGCCGGGGGACACCATCGCGGAATTTGAGGATATTCGCCCGACGGATGTGGAGGCACGGCTGGCGGAAATCCGCACGGCTTATCCGATATTGAGCATCAACGAAATTCGCGAACGCTACTATCAACTACCGGCTATCGAGTGGGGTGAGCAGGCGGTTGGCATGCTGAGCGCCCAGCCCACGCCGACAGAAAATCAAACCGCTGATGCGCCTGAACAGGACAGCGTGATGGTGAAAACTCAGTTTGAGGAGTTGGGACGCTGGGAGCGCTTCACGCTCAAACGCTGGGGCAAATCGACCATAAGGCCGTTCAGCGTCCGCGCCCTGCCGGATGAAATCGCCTTTGAAATTTCGGCGGGACTGCTGGCGGCTGGCTCGGTTGACGAGGCGCAAATGATTTTCAGCAGCGCCCGTGAACTGATCGAGGTAGAGGAAAGCAAGTAAGGCAAACACTCAAGTCTGTACGGACATGGCCTGCCATGTCCGTACGAAAGCATATTCATTTCCTCAAATAGCGTATACATTTGCGGAAACCCTGTGAGTTATGAACAGGGTTATGCACATATGCACAGGGTGGCTTATGGGGCGCGGGTCGCGCTGAAACGGGCTGAGGTGCAGGCTGATTGCAGATCAGGATAGAAGGCCAGCACTTCCCACTCAAAGGTCTGATCCGCGCCGAGAGTGGCTGCATCGGTTTTGATGGTGGCGCTGTCCACATCACCCTGCGGATGAATCGAAGACTGTCCGGCTTCGTTATAGATCACAATCCAGTAGATGCCGGGTATCGCCATCTTGTCCCAGATAAAGGTGGTTTCAGTGGCGCTGAACTCCGTGACCGGCTGCGAGACACCAAACGGCGTACAGTCCGACGATTCTTCGACGGTGATTTCAGCCGGAGTCGGGGTCGGCAAAGGTGGGGTGGGCGTTACGTCTGCCGGTTGGCTGGTGGCCGGAGCCGTTATTGTGCGCAAACCATACTGATTGCGCTCGGCGGCGGTCAGCGCGCGTATATAACGATTAGTACGCGTCCATTCCAGCACTTCAGCCGGGGTTTCGATGCGCCACACGCGCAGGGTATCGCCTTCGACGCCGGTGGTCGAGATAAACTCGCGGCCATCGGGACGCAGCGCCAGCCCGGTGACCGGGTGCGTATGCCCGACAAAACGGCGTGTCGGCTGGCCGCTTTCCAGATCCCATAAAATCACGAGAGTGTCGTCCGAGCCGGATAATGCCGAACGGCCATCCAGTGTAAATAAGACCGTGTTGACATCGGCGCGATGTCCATACAGGCGGCGCAGCAGATCGCCGGTTTCGATGTCCCATAAAATCAGCGTGTTATCGTCGGAACCGGTCAGCACATAGCGGCTGTCCGGGCTGATGGCGATGCTGTTAATGGTGCGGCTGTGCAGCACCGGGAAGTGCAGAACCTCCGCGCCGGTTTCCGCTGACCAGACGACAATCGTCCCGGCAGCGGCTTCTTCAATATCCGGCTGGCCGGTGGTCGCCACGACAAAGCGATTATCCGGGCTGATCGCCGCGCTGGTGATGACTTCGCCGGGTTGCAGCACACTGGCTTTATCAAACGCCTGAAGCTGCGCGTTGGTGGTCAGGTCACGCAGGGTTAGGCTGCGCCCGTCAATCAGCAACTGTGTGCCGTCGGCATTGATGGCGGCGATGCCGCTGTAAGTATCATTTTCCGCGCCGAAGAAACGGATGCGCGACTGCTCAATCGGCTTGGACATATCCCACATGACCGCGCCATTCTCCAGCACCGTCAACGCATAGGGCAAAGTAGGATGGTAGACCACGTTGAGGATTTCGCTGCCGATGTCATTACGCGGCTGCTGCTGGCCGGTCTGTGCATTCCACGGAATCAGGCTCACCCAGACTCCGGCATAGATTGATGTGCCATCGGGGCTGAAACCGGGATATTTAATGGTCGGGATTTCGGCCTGTGCGGTGATCTGCCGGATTTCCGCCGGGTCACCACTGGCAATATCCCAGACGCGGATGTCCCCATCCCGCGCAGTCGAAAAGGCATAACGTCCGTCCGCGCTGAAAGCCAGTGTCTGCACCAGATCGTTATGGGCAGACAGGCGGCGAATCTCGGTGCCGGTGGTCATGTTCCATAAGACAATTTCATTGCCAGAGCCGGACAGCGCCAGCGATCCATCCGGGCTGATCGCAAGGCCATTGACCTGCTGCACACCATCGCCCTGAAACCGCATCAGTTCCGAGCCAGACGACACATCCAGCAGCAGCAGTCGGTTGTTGCTGGGATTGCTGATAGCCGCCAGAATCCGCGCGCCGGATGGGTCAAAGGTTTTGGCAGACACGCGGTCATCATTCCAGTTGAAGCCGGTATTAAAGCGGCGAATCTCCTGCCGATTCGAGCCGACTTCCCACACCGCCAGTTCATTTTCACGGGTGCTGAAGGCATAGCGATTGAAGGTTTCCGGGCGCTGATCGAACACCGCAAAAATAAGATCAATTTCTGACCAGATCAGATTGGCGGGTTGAATACCCCAGAATTCCATCGCCTGTTTGCCACTGCCCGCATCCGCCCAGGCGAAAAACTGACGTTCACCATAGGCAAATTCCACGCGCAGAATCGGACGGCCATTAGCGAGTGAATATCGGCCAATCTCCGTGCCGCCGGGGATATCCCATAAAATGCTGGTGTTGTCCTGTCCGGCAGACAGCAAACGCGTACCGTCGAGATTAAAGGTCAGGTCGTTCACACGGGAGATGTGTCCCTGCAAACGGGCGATTTCGCTGGCGGTCTGCGGCCAACTGCTGGCATCCCACAGGATAATCTCGCCGGATTGATCGGCAGAAGCCAGATACAGGCCATTGTGACTAAACGCGACGGTGGTAATGGGCGCGCTGTGACCGCTCAGGAGATAGGCCGGGGCTTCTAAATTAAGCATATCCCAGGCTGCCAATGACTCAGCCTGATTCTCCACGACGTAATCGCCATCGGTGCTGATCGCCGCCGTCTGCGCGTCCGGGAAGCTGAAGCGTGCGCCGGAATACACCATCTGGTTGAGCAGGCGCTGGGCCTGTGTCAGATTGGGGTTGATATTGAGTGATTGCAACAACAGCGCCAGCCCCAGATCATAATTGCCATTACTCAATACCTGATCGGCATTGACCGCCAGCGGCACACTGGCCGCACGGAAAGCGGTGGCTTCGGCTGCGATGAGGGTCGCCTGCACCGGCGTGAGCGTTTCGCCAGCCTGCACGACTGCGGCGCGCGCATCGGTCACGGCAGCCTGGGCGGTGACCAATTCCCGCTGCGATTGTTCCGCTAATCGGTTGCTGGATTCGACAATCTGCGCGACAGCGGTCAAAGTGATGGGAACAGGGGTTAAGGTCAGCGGCACTGGAGTCAGCGTTTCGCCGGAGTAAGCGACCGCGGTTTGAGCGACTGCCGCCAGTTCATTGGACTGCGCGATCTGTTCTTCGGCTGCGGCTAATTGCTGATTGCCCGCCACCAGAGTCAGCGCGACGGGTGTGAGTGTCTGGCCGGACTGCGCGACCTGCGTCTGGGCAGCGTCTGCCAGTTGGTTGGCCTGGTCGACCTGTCCCTGTGCCGCAGCGACCTGC
>JBBSQD010000091.1:0-21419 GCA_038258185.1 Aggregatilineales bacterium
AACCTGCGCGCGTTACGGCATTGATGCGACCAGCCAGCCGATTCCGGTAGTACCCGCCGCGCATTATTTCTGTGGCGGGGTGCAGGTCGATTCATGGGGACGCAGCAATTTTGACGGCCTGTATGCGATTGGTGAAGTAAGTTGTACCGGCCTGCACGGCGCGAATCGGCTGGCGAGTACCAGTCTGTTAGAGGGGCTGGTGTGGGGTGATCGCTCCGCACGGCACATCCTGCAAAATCAGCGCGACCCGATTGAGGATGCGCGGGTTCCCGGCTGGGTTTATCGCGGTGAGCAGGACCCAGACCCCGCCCTGATCGAAGGTGACATGACCACCATCCGTAACCTGATGTGGCACTATGTCGGTCTGGTGCGGACGGGTGATCGGCTGGAACGGGCGCAGCGCGAACTGCGGCATTTGTGGCACGAGATTGAAGAATTTTATCGCAGCACGAATCTGAACGATCAGTTGATTGGTCTGCGCAATGCGGTGCAGGTGGCGCGTTTGGTGACGTTTGCCGCACTGCGGAACCGACACAGCCGAGGGACACATTACCGGGCAGATGAGTCTGTCGAATCGCTGCCTGTTCTGGAGAAAGTGAGATAAAGCGATGAACGATTATGGTTATTTTGATCATAGCGCCACCACGCCAACTGATCCGCGTGTGGTCGAGGCGATGCTGCCTTATTGGACACAGGTGTTTGGTAATGCGTCCAGCGCCCATGATGTGGGCAAAGCGGCGGAAAACGCTTTGGCTCAGGCACGGGAAATCGTCGCCAATGTGCTGAACTGCTATCCAGCCGGGCCAGCGGAGATTTTATTCACCAGCGGCGGCACCGAGAGCGATAACTTAGCCCTGCGCGGGGTGGCCTATGGCATGCGGGCACGCGGACGTGGCAAGCATATTATCACCACTAGCGTCGAGCATCACGCCGCGCTGGATGTGGCTAAGGAACTGGCCGAAGAAGGCTTTGATGTGACTTTCTTACCGGTCAATGAATACGGTCAGGTGACGGCGCAGCAGGTCGTAGATGCCGTGCGCGACGATACAATTCTGGTCAGCGTGATTTATGCCAATAACGAAGTCGGTACGATTAACCCGATTGCCGAAATCGGCGCGGCGCTGAAACAACAAAAACGCCGGGTGCCGTTTCACACTGATGCGGTACAGGCAGCGGGTCTGTTGCCGCTGGATGTGAAAGCGTTAAATGTCGATCTTCTCAGTTTGTCCGCGCACAAATTTTACGGCCCCAAAGGCATCGGCCTGCTGTATATGCGGCGGGCGGTGGCGCTGAAACCGCAAATAGTCGGTGGTGGTCAGCAGGCGCATCGTCGTAGCGGCACTGAGCCGGTTCCGCTGATTATGGGGCTGGCCGATGCGCTGCGTCTGGCTGAGGCCGAACGTGAAGCCACTGTCGCACGTTTAACCGGTCTGCGCGATCATCTGATCAGCAATATTCTGGAAAGTGTCCCTGAAGCTATGCTGACCGGACACCCGACCGAACGCCTGGCGGGGCATAGCAGTTTTGCCCTGCGCGGGCTGAATGGCGACTCGCTGCTGCTGGACTTGAACGAAGTCGGTATCGGCGCGAGTGGCGGTAGTGCCTGCACGACGGGTCAGCAGGAACCGAGTCATGTGCTGCTGGCGATGGGTGTGGACCAGGATCGGCTGATGGGGCAGATGCGATTTGTGCTGGGTAAGCACACCACGCAGGAACAGGTTGACCGGCTGCTGTATCATCTGAAGGCACTGGTTGAGCGGCATCGTGCGCTCGTGCCGGACATGGGGTGAGCGATGGGCAAGCCACGCTACACCCTTATTCTGGAGAATAACCCCAAAGCGGAAGATAAGCAGTTGGTGCGTGACGGCCTGGAAGCGATTAACTTCCAGGCGAGGCAGATTCCGCAGGATTATCTCGAACTTGTGTTGCTGGTGCGTGCTAATGACGGTACTGTGATGGGCGGTCTTTTAGGTGGCACCTACTGGCAATGGCTGCATGTGGGTACTTTATGGGTGCATGAGGATCTGCGTGGTCAGGGTTTTGGCAGCGATATGCTGAAAGCCGCCGAGCGGGAAGCGGTCAAGCGCGGATGTCACAGCGCTTTTCTGGATACGATGAGCTGGCAGGCGCTGCCGTTCTATCAAAAGTACGGCTACAGCGTTTACGGCCAGCTTGAGGATTTCCCGCTGGGTCATACGCGCTATTATCTGCAGAAGCGGCTTGTTATTTAAGAAAATAATTGTCAAATAATGAGAATTGCGCCGCTGTTTATATAGTATCTTGACTTGCCTATATATAATAATGTCCCCATACTAATAACGTACAAACTTTTATGGCTGGTATGTTTTTATGTATGAGGAGTGCTATGAGAATTCATTGTTTAAGATCCTTCATACTCGCCCTAATGCTTTTCGCTTTTCAGGTGAGTGCTCAGTCCGTTACCACCGTGAGTATTTCGATTTTCAGGGATGATGATAGCCTCACGGTCTATATCCCGATGGCTTATCAGGGTATTGACCTGGATGCACTGGAATTCAAAGTGACCACTACAGAAGCCACTGAGAGTTATTCCTTAAATGCTTATTCTTCATTTTTGGGTATTCCTTTTGATAGTCTGCCCAACCCCATTTGTTTTCGATTAGTGGTTACCGATAGTGATATGCCAGTTCCACAGGTGTGCCAGAGCGTGTTAATGCTTGTGCAGACCTTAGCGCCTTCTGATCGTTTCTGGTTTGATGGGGCGAATAATAGTCGTCGTTTAGTGGTGGTGAACCTTGAAGGTCAACCCGTCACTTTTTGCCAGTCAGAAAGCCCAAACTGTTCTTTTGAATATACTTTGCCCCAACCTTTAACATCATCAACCGATGATAACGGTAGCACTACCACTCCGGTATTACCGGTGGTTCTGGAAATATATAGTTCGAACGATTGGCTTGTGGTCTATGTGCCGGGAAGCGTAGAACGCCCTGTATCAATATCCGACCTAATATTCAGCGTGGATGATAAGTCTTATACGATACGGGCGTATCCAAATTTTACGGTCCCGTTTCTTCAGAACATCACTGAACCACGGTGTTTTACCGTAGCCGTTGCCAATCCAAATACGACCTCCTGGCCCCAGCGATGCACATCCCAGGTCGAACGACATAATCTCATCCAACAGTTTATTGCTCGTCAGGATGTGTTTTGGTATGACAGTGTACTGGGATTGCGCCCATTGTTTGTCCTTGAAGATCTGGAAATAAAGGAACAATGTCCACCGCAGGAAGATGAAGCCTGTTATGTGGAGTATCGGGGTATTTCTCAGACTGACCCTGTTATAGAAGTAACTACTGGCCCGCGGGTGAGCAATTATGCGGTCGAAGTGAGCCGTCAGCTCGTGAGCGAAGTTTGCGTTCGGAATGGGGAGACTATTGATATTAAAGCTGAGGGGTCTATTCGCGTAGGTCAATGGGTGGGTATGGTTACGCCGGAAGGCACCGAGGCGGGTGCTTTTGGTATGCCACTGGGTGACCAATATGATTTGGTGCGCGCATTACCACATGGTGTGCTGATGTATCGCATCGAAGGTGAGGATTCGTGGTATGGATACAATAGCACACGTGAGTTTCGCGCATCTCAGGACGGATGCCTGGAATTTGACGTGAACGATAATGATAAAAGTAATAATAGTGGCATCTTCCAGATTCAGGTGACCATAAGTTAGACTTCTGAAGTTGGATTCTGCTACAAATATCCCGTGATTTTTGACGCAGTCTCCGCTACACTTGCGCCCATGACAAACATACACTTTCTCAACGACATTTTTCCGCGCCTGCCATCTGATCTGATTGCGCAGATGCAGGCGCGTTATCCCAATATCCGATTGCAACCCGAAGCGGACTTCGTGCCGCTGACGGAATGCCCGGTGTGCATGATCGTCGGACTGACCGGCACCGGAAAATCCACCACATTAGCCAAGCTCAAAGACATGCGACAGGCCGGAGAACTGACCTATGCCGATGACATCCCGGTGCGGCGCGAACTGGCCGATTGGGTCGTCATCCCCACCACGCAGATCATCAGCGGTCAGGCTGTCAGCCCTGTCAAAGGGCGCGAGTTACGGTTTGCCGCCACCCGCAAATTTACACGCGAACTTGATCCCGGTGGCGTGGCGGCGGTTTTTTCGTGGCTGTACTATGGTGGTGATACTTCAATCCCGCTGGTTTCGGAAGGGGTGCGCGGGCCGGTTGAAATCCGCTATGTGCTGGAGCATTTCCCCAAATGGCGCGTGTTTGAGCTGTGGGTGCCCCCGCTGGTACGCTTGCAGCGCTTAAGTGGCCGGTCAGATGCGTTTGATCAGGTGGCGAAAGGAAATGTTGACCTCACCTTTTTGCCGCTTGAAGACCAGGCGGAGGCACAGTCGCTGCTAGCTCAGGGCTTGATTCTGCCGCAGGCGGTCAGAACGATGGCCGCTGAAGTTCAGAATTATGGCTATCAGCCCTATGACGCCGAAAATCACACCGAGCGCTACCGTTATCTGAACATCGAGCAGACTCCGCCGGAACAATCGGCAGCCGAAATCAGCCGCTTTATCCGCGAAATGAGCGCGTGAAATGTCCCCCGTGACGATTGAAAAACTGGTTACAGAACCGTATTTTCTGCCGCTGAAATCCGCACTCAGTTGGGGAAAAGGTCACCAACTCAAAACCTTAAATCATGTGCTGGTCAAAGCCTATCTCAGCGATGGCGCGATGGGCTTTGCAGAGGCGACTCCGCGTCCGTCGATTTATGGCGAAACGCCGGAATCGGTGGCGGCGATTATCGCCGGGGAATGTACTGACGCACTGATCGGCCAGCCGATTGAGTCACTGGCGCATCTGGCGTACACGGACGAAAAGCTGGCGCTGGTCAAAAACAATAATACGGCCAAGGGTGCGCTGAACATGGCGCTGTGGTCGGCTTATGCCCAATCCAGCGGTGTGTCGCTGGCGGATTTGCTGGATGTGACGCAGCAACGGGTGCGCTTGAGTTATATCCTAGGGACAGGCAGCGTCGATGCCGTGCTGCGCGAAGTGGCCGAAATCTATGCACAGGGCGTGCGCGTACTCAAGGTCAAGGTGGGTAAGGATGCAGCCGCCGAGATTGAACTGGTGCGTCAGTTACGTCAGATTTATGGCGCTGACCTCGATTTTTACGTCGATGCCAATGAATGCCTGGACAGCGAAAATGGCGCAGACTTTCTGGCGCAGATGCGCGATTATGGCGCATTGTACTGTGAGGAATCGCTGCCGGTGCAGCATCTACAGGCGAGACAGCACTTTCGGCAGGTCAGTCCGCTGCCGTTGATCGGGGACGATAGCTGCTTTACCAGCCGTGATGTAGAGCGTGAACTGGCGTTTGATACGTTTGACATCATTAACATTAAAACGGCGCGGACGGGCTTCAGCCACTCGCGGAAAATCATGGAGCAGGTGCAGACACACGGCAAAGGCATCATGATCGGCTCGCAGGCCAGTTCGCTTTTGGGCTGCCTGCATGCGATTCTGTTCGCGGCACAGGCAGGGATTGATCACGCCACCGAAGGCAGTTTCTTCCTGAAAGTGGCCGAAGCCAGCCCGGTTGATCTGCTGGTAGTGGATGGTTTTGTCCAGGTGAACGCGGCGCTGGTGGCCTTGTCGCAGATTGGTCTGCAAACACCTTGACATACCGGCAAGCTGCGATATCCTTATGCCTTATGTTAACCAAACTATTCACCTTAGACCGTCGCATCCGTCGTCGCCGCATCCGTATATTCAGGTTCGGTGGTTTTGGCGCGCGGCGCTGACGGTCAGATAACGTGTGAATCAAACCCCGGACAAAAGTTCGGGGTTTTTTATTTGTGTTCAAGGGAGAACGAATAATGGCAAAAGGTGATATCAAGAAAGTGGTACTGGCCTATAGCGGTGGGCTGGATACCTCGGTAATCGTACCGTGGCTGCGCAATAATTATGGTGACTGCGAAGTCATCTGCTTCTGCGCTGACCTGGGTCAGGAAGAAGAACTGACTGGCCTGGAAGAAAAAGCGCTGAAATCCGGCGCGAGCAAGCTGTATATCCGTGATCTGCGCGAGGAATTTCTGACCGATTTCGTCTATCCGACGATGCAGGCCGGGGCGATTTACGAGCGTGACTATCTGCTGGGAACCTCATTTGCCCGCCCGCTGATCGGTAAGCATCTGGTGGAAGTGGCCGAGCTGGAAGGCGCGGACGCCATCGCACACGGATGCACCGGTAAGGGCAACGATCAGGTGCGTTTCGAGCTGACCGTGATGGCGCTCAACCCCAAGCTGAAGGTGATCGCACCGTGGCGCGAGTGGGAAATCCGCAGCCGTGAAGATGCGCTGGCTTACGCGACAGAGTTTAATGTGCCGGTGTCACAGACGGAAAAAGACATTTACAGCCGTGACCGCAACCTGTTCCACCTCAGCCATGAAGGTGGCCTGCTGGAAGATCCGTGGAACGAGCCGGAAGCCAGCATGTATCAATTGACCGCCAACCCGGAAGATGCACCCGACGAAGCCGAATACATCGAAATTGGCTTCGATCAGGGCAATCCGATCAGCATCAATGGCGAAGAACTGGACGCGGTCACGCTGTTCACCCGCCTCAATAAAATCGCCGGTAAGCATGCCATTGGCCGCGCGGATATTGTCGAGAATCGGCTGGTGGGCATGAAGAGTCACGGTGTCTATGAAACCCCTGCCGGGACGCTGCTCTACAAGGCGCATCAGGCGCTGGAAAGCATCTGCCTGGATAAAGGCACCATGCACTATAAGGATTTCCTGGCCGTGAAATATGCCGAACTGGTCTATAACGGCATGTGGTACACCCGCCTGAGGGAGTCGCTGGATGCCTTTGTCAAAGTGACGCAGGAACAGGTGACCGGTGTGGTACGGCTGAAACTGTATAAGGGCAATATCATCATTGCCGGACGCAAAAGCCCCTACAGCCTCTACCGTGAGGATTATGCTTCGTTCGGTGAGGAAGATGTTTACAATCAGCAGGACGCGCACGGCTTTATTCAACTGTTCGGCCTTCCGCTGAAGGTCGAGGCGCTACTGTCGATTGACGGTGGTGGCAAGAGCCGCTATCGCAAGCCGGATTACAGCAAGTTCAAACGGGACTAATTTTATCCCCTCATCCCCAACCCTTCTCCCACAAGGGGAGAAGGGGGTTTAGAAGGAGTTAAGTCTCTCTCTTGCAAATGGACGCTGCGAAGCCACAAGGGGCTCGGAACTTAAAAGCTTGCTCCCCTCTCCCCAGTGAGCGCAGCGAACGGATGTGGGAGAGGGGCAGGGGGTGAGGGAAAGTATCTAAAGCCTGTAAGTAGGGCAGAGTATACCTAAGGAGTAGCGAATGAGTTTATGGGGTGGGCGCTTTTCCGAGCCATCAGATGATGATCTGCGGGCTTTGCAGGACAGCATGAGTTTTGATGTGCGCATGTACGCACAGGATATCGCCGGAAGCATCGCCTATGCCGGGGCGATTGCAGCAGCAGGGGTGATTACCGCGCAGGAAGCCGCGACGATTATCGAGGGGCTGAAACAGGTCAAAGCCGAATTTGACAGCGGCAAGTTTAATCTGGAGATCGGTGACGAGGATATTCACAGCGCTGTTGAGCGCCGGTTGACTGAACTGGTCGGCCCGGTGGGGGGCAAGCTGCATACCGGTCGCAGCCGCAATGATCAGGTTGCAACCGATTTTCGTCTGTGGGTTATGGCGGCGATTGCTGAAGTCGATCAACTGCTGGAAGGCTTGCAGCAGGCATTTATCGAGCAGGCGGAGAAACATACCGACACGCTGATGCCGGGGTATACCCATCTGCAACCCGCGCAGCCGATTGTCGCAGCGCACTGGTTGATGAGTTTTTTCTGGATGCTGACGCGCGACCGTGAGCGGCTGGCGGATGCCAAGCGCCGCGCGAATGTCTCGCCGTTGGGGTCAGGGGCGCTAGCCGGGACACCATTTGCCGTGGATCGCGCCGCACTCGCCGAATCACTTGGTTTTACTTCGTATAGTCAAAACAGCCTTGATGGTGTCAGTGACCGCGATTTTGTGGCTGAAACACTGTTCACACTGGCACTGATGAGTACCCATCTCAGCCGCCTGGCAGAAGACATCATCATTTACAGCAATCCGCTGTTTGGATACATCACACTGAATGACCGTTACAGCACCGGCTCCAGCCTGATGCCACAAAAGCGCAATGCTGACCCGCTGGAACTGGCACGTGGCAAAACCGGACGCCTCATCGGCCATCTGACCGGGTTAATGACGGTGCTTAAGGGCTTACCCAGCACTTACAACAAGGATCTGCAGGAAGACAAAGAAGCGGTATTTGACGCGGTCGATACGGTGAAGAAACTACTGCCAGTGGTGATTGCCATTATCCACACGTTGCAGATCAACCCGGAGAAAATGAGGGCGGCGCTGGACGAAGATATGCTGGCGACCGATCTGGCGGATTATCTGGTGCAGCGTGGGATGCCATTCCGGCAGGCGCATCATGTTTCGGGGCAGGCGGTGGTGCTGGCAGGGCAGCAGGGTGTCCGTCTGTCACAGCTCACAATGGATCAGTTTGTGGAATTGTCCGACCTGTTCAGCGCGGATGTCGCGCAGGTGTTTGATTTCGCCGCATCAGTGGCGCGCCGTAAGGCTCCCGGTGGCACCGCGCCGGATGCCGTCCGCGAACAGATCAAGGCAGCCAAGGCGTGGATGCAGCAAAATCCGTCTGTGTGAGACTTGTGCATTTATCACAATAAGCGCAGTCTATTCTATATGAACTTTTACTATTTGAGGCCAGGTTTAACCATTGCTCTTGACTCTTGGGCAAGGGCTGGTTAATCTAGGGGAATATGTTTGCTCAAATAAATGAAACTCATGAATAGAACCAACGGCACTTCAACCATCCTTGTCAGCGTTATTATTGTAGTACTCGTCCTTATTAGCGGCGGGTTATAACGGCTTGGGTGGTAGCTAGCAGACATTTTGTGAGAAAGCAAAGCCCCCAAGCCTGGGGGCTTTTTTTTTGCTAAACAGGGTGACAGTGGAGCGCACGGTGAACGACAACAAGCAATCGACAACTGGAATGAAACAGACAACTTATCCGACCAGCCCCTGGACGGAACTGTATCAGGCTGCCAGCCAATCAACTGAACAATCCGCTATGTCTGCGGCTCAAAACGATTTTTCCGATGAGACGCAGCAGCCCACCCGTGACGCGCTTTCCGTGAGTTATAACTGAGAATGGAAAGCGCGTTTTGCTTTAGGCCAAAAGGCGAAAAGGAAAAAACTTATGAATAATGGTGAATGGATTTGGATGAATGGTGAGTTTGTGAAGTGGGAAGATGCCACAGTTCACGTTTCGACTCATGCCCTGCATTATGGTTCCAGCGTCTTTGAAGGCGTACGCGCCTACAGCACGCCCGATGGCCCGGCAGTTTTCCGCCTGAAAGAGCATACCAAGCGCTTGCTCAATTCCTGCAAAATTGCCCGCATCGAGTGCCCCTATACGGAAGACCAGTTGAACGAGGCGTTATTGCAGACGGTTGCGCGCAACAATCACGAAGCCTGCTATATACGTCCGCTGGTTTTCCGTGGCGCTGGCCCGCTCGGTTTAGAGGGTCGTCGCAGCCCGGTGGATGTGGTGCTGTTCACGATGGAGTGGGGGCGTTATCTGGGCGCCGAAGCGATTGATCAGGGCATTGACGCGCAGATCAGCTCGTGGCGGCGTATCGCCCCGGACACCTTCTCGTCACTGGCGAAAATTGGTGGACAGTACATTAACAGCCAGTTTATCAGCATGGAAGCGCATGACAACGGCTTCAGTGAAGGTATTGCGCTCGATATTGGCGGCTATGTCAGCGAAGGCGCAGGTGAAAATATTTTCGTCGTTCTGGACGGTGTGATCTACACTCCCGGCGTATGGTCGAGCATTCTGATGGGTATCACCCGTGACAGTGCGTTGACCATCCTCAAAGATATGGGCTATGAAGTGCGCTTCGAGCCGATTGCGCGTGACATGCTCTACATTGCCGATGAGATTTTCTTCACCGGCACAGCGGCGGAAATTACGCCTGTGCGCTCGGTGGATCGTCTGCAGGTGGGCAGCGGCAGCCGTGGCCCGATCACCAAAGCGGTACAGGATGAATTTTTTGCGATTACGTCCGGTCAGAAAGCCGATAAGTTTGGCTGGCTGACGCATGTATCGCGCACCGTTCCCAGCAGCGGTGACTGATTTTTGTAAGTAAGTGATTTGTCAATTTGAGTGGGGTGCTTTGCATGAAGACAATCGGTTTGATTGGTGGGCTAAGCTGGGAATCGAGTATTGAATATTATCGCATCATCAATGAGACGGTGCGCGGTGCTCTGGGTGGGTTACACTCGGCCAGTTGCCTGATGTATTCCTTCGATTTTCAGGAGATTGAAACCCTCCAGCACCAGAATGACTGGGCTGAAGCCACCCGCCGCATGGTGACTGCCGCCCAGAATCTGGAAAGAGGCGGCGCGGATTTTGTTATGATCTGCTCCAATACCATGCACAAGATGGCGGGTGAAGTCGAAGCCGCAGTCAGCATCCCACTCTTACACATTGCCGATGCAACCGGCGAAAAAATCCGCACGGCAGGCTATCAGTCCATTGGGCTGCTGGCGACCCGCTTTACGATGGAAGAGGATTTCTATCGGGGGCGGCTGGCCGAGCGTTTCGGGCTGGATGTGCTGGTGCCGGAAGCCGATGAACGTGAACAGATCCATGCGGTAATTTATGACGAATTATGCCAGGGGATTATCAAAGACGAATCGCGGAAAATCTATCAGCAGGCTATTCAAAACTTAGGGACGCGCGGGGCGCAAGCTGTAATTCTGGGTTGTACGGAAATTGGCTTACTCATCAAACCCCAGGACAGTGTTTTACCGACATTTGATACCACTCAGATTCATGCCGAAGCCGCCACCGAGTTCGCTTTACAAACTGGTGTGGCCCAAACCGATGACAAGTTCAATTAGCAGTTTAATGGAGAGAAGTTATGCAGCTCACTGGTGCTGAAATCATCATGGAATGTCTGCTGTGCGAAGGGGTGGATGTCATTTTTGGCTACCCCGGTGGCGCGATTTTGCCGACGTACGATGCGATGACACGCTATCCACAAATTCATCATGTGCTGGTGCGTCACGAGCAGGGCGCTTCCCACATGGCAGATGGTTATGCGCGTGCGACGGGTAAGGTGGGTGTGGCGATTGCCACCAGCGGCCCCGGCGCGACAAATCTGGTCACGGGGATCGCCACCGCGATGATGGACTCGTCCCCGATTGTCTGTATTACCGGGCAGGTTCCGCGTGGCTCGATTGGCACCGATGCCTTCCAGGAAACAGATGTGACCGGGGTGACGCTGCCCATTACCAAGCACAATTATCTGGTCAGCGACATTGCCGAACTGCCGTATGTGATCCGCGAGGCTTTCCATATTGCGCGGACAGGTCGTCCCGGCCCGGTGCTGATCGACATCCCGAAGGATGTTCAGAACGATAAGATGGAATTTTTCTACCCGGAAGACCCGATTGTGCTGCCGGGGTATCAACCACCGCTGGAAGCCGATGAAAGTGATGTTGAAGCGGCTATCCGGCTGATTAACGAAGCACAACGCCCGGTGATTCTGGCAGGACATGGCATTATGATGTCGGGAGCTACCCATGAACTGCGTGAATTGGCGGAATTGGCCGGCATCCCGGTAGCCCTGACTTTGCTGGGCAAGGGTGCCATTCCCGAAAATCATCCACTGGTGTTGGGCATGATGGGCATGCACGGGGAAGCGACCAGCAATTACGCTATCCAGCAGGCCGATCTGCTGATTGCACTGGGCATGCGTTTTGATGACCGCGTGACCGGTAATCTGAACACCTATGCCGTCAACGCGCGGAAAATTCACGTGGATATTGACCCATCCGAACTGAACAAAAATGTTCAGGTGGATGTGGGTATTGCGGGTGATCTGCGCACCGTGATTACGCAGTTTTTGCCGCGGGTCGAAGTCAAACAGCACCCGGACTGGATCGCGCAGATTCGCGACTGGCAGGAAGACGACAACGAGCGCGACATCCTCAATTACAATACCGGCGAGCGTTTGCTGGGTGCGCAGGTGATTAACGACCTGTGGCGTTTTACCGGCGGCGAAGCGATCACGGTGTCGGACGTGGGCCAGCATCAGATGCTGGAAGCGCAGTATTATCCGCATCAGCGCCCCTCGACCATGATTACCAGCGGCGGACTGGGGACAATGGGGTTTGGTTTCCCGGCGGCGATTGGCGCGAAATTCGGAAAACCGGATGAAGAAGTCTGGGCGATTGTCGGCGACGGTGGTTTCCAGATGACTATGTGTGAGCTGGCGACGGCTGCCCAGGAAAATATTGATGTCAACATCGCGGTGTTGAATAATGGCTTTCTGGGGATGGTACGCCAGTGGCAGGAGTTCTTCTATGAGGAACGCTATCAGTCCACACCGATGTTCAGCCCTGATTTTGTGAAGCTGGCCGAAGCCTTTGGCATCCCGGCGATGCGCGTCACCCAGCGCGATCAGGTCGAACAGTCGGTGGCATTTGCCCGCAGTGTGAAGGGGCCGGTGCTGGTGGAATATGTGATCGAAAAAGAAGAAGTTGTTTACCCGATGGTACCATCGGGTGCTGACCTAGATAAGATGCTGCGCCGACCGAAGCCAGGGGAGAAAATGACTCATGGATGAGCAAACAGGCCCGATTAAACAAATTCTGGTAGCACTGGTGGAAAATAAGCCCGGTGTCCTGAATCGAGTTGCCAGCCTTTTCCGGCGGCGTAATTTTAATATCGACAGTCTCACTGTTGGCCGGACGCATAAGCCGCATATTTCGCGCATGACAATTGTCACGGATGCCCAGCGCAGCAATGCAAAACTGATCGCTGCCAACCTGCGCAAACTGGTCAATGTGATTGAGGTGCGCAATGTGTCCGAGCAACCGCATGTCAGCCGAGATCTGGCGCTGATTAAAGTACGCACGGATGATGTGGACTCGCGCAATTCAGTGACGGAAGCCTGTGAGCGTTTCCCGGCGCGGATTGTCGATATTGGCCCGGAAGTGGCGATTATCGAGATTACCGCGCATGAAGGGATTGTCGAGGAGTTTATTGAAGCGCTGCAACCCATCGGCATTGTTGAGTTGGTGCGTACCGGTGTGGTCGCTATGGGGCGTGGGACGCGTATTCAGGACTCGGAATATCAGCCCCCGGTTATCGCCACCAGCAAGTCCAATGGTCAGCGCTTTGGAGTTTAGCAATCGGCAGAGTAGGGGCGCGACTTCTGCCGCCCCTGCCTGTAAAATGCATACACATTAAAGGGAAGGGCGTTCAAGAGAAGCGTCCCACATACTGGAGATAGTAATTTCATGGCAACACTTTATTACGACAAAGATGCGGATTTATCCCTTCTGGAAGGCAAGACCATCGCCATTATTGGTTATGGCAGCCAGGGACACGCCCACGCGTTGAATGCGAAGGACAGCGGCGCAAAAGTGATTGTTGGCCTGCATGAAGGCAGCAAGAGCCGTGCCACAGCCGAAGCCGATGGTCTGGAAGTCCTGTCGGTGGCCGATGCGACCAAAGCCGCAGATATTGTGATGGTGCTCATCCCGGACACCAAGCAGGCCGAAGTCTACGAAGAATCGATTAAGGACAATCTGAAGCCCGGCAGCATGCTGATGTTTGCGCATGGCTTTAACATCCATTTCAAGCAGATTGTCACCCCGCAGACGGTGGATGTCACCATGATCGCGCCGAAAGCCCCCGGTCATCGCGTCCGTGAAGTCTTTACCGAAGGCGCCGGCACACCCGGTCTGATCGCGGTTGAAGTTGATGCAACGGGTAACGCGCATGCCCTGGCGCTGGCCTATGCCAAAGCCATTGGCTGCACCCGCGCAGGTGTCATCGAAACCACATTCAAGGAAGAAACCGAAACCGATCTGTTTGGTGAGCAGGTGATTCTGTGTGGTGGCGTGACCGGTCTGATTCGTGCCGCGTTTGAAACCCTGGTCAAAGCCGGTTACCAGCCGGAAGTCGCTTACTTCGAGTGCCTGCATGAGCTGAAGCTGATTGTTGACCTGCTGTACGAAGGTGGCCTCAGCTATATGTGGTACAGCGTCAGCGACACTGCCGAGTATGGTGGTTATGTCGTTGGGGATCAGATCGAAGGTCTGGTCAAGGAAGAACTGGACGGTGTGCTGACTCGCATTCAGGACGGTACTTTCGCCAACAACTGGATTGAAGAAAACAAGACAGGTCGCCCGACTTTCACCGGTCGTCGTAAAGCTGAACATGGCCTGTTGATTGAAGAAGTGGGCGCACAACTGCGTGAAATGATGCCCTTCCTGAAAGCCAAGCGGATTAAGCAGGAGTCCTAATCGCGATGGATGATGATCCCGGTGTAGTTACGGAAAGGGGGTGGTTCAATGACTGAAGATGGCCTTGCTGACCTTAGTCTTTCGCTAACTTTAGATCAAAATATGAAAGGATCACCCTCTAATGACCAAGCAAGTTGCTGATGAAAATGTCGTCCGTATTTTTGATACGACCCTGCGTGATGGTGAACAGAGCCCCGGCGCAACGCTGAGCAGCGCCGAAAAGCTGGAGATCGCCCGCCAACTGGCGAAACTGGGCGTGGATATTATCGAAGCAGGTTTTCCGGCGGCCTCACCGGATGACATGGAAGCGGTGCAGCGCATCGCCCGTGAAGTGGGTACAGCGGATGGCCCGGTTATCTGTGGGCTGGCCCGTGTTGTGGAAAAAGATATTCGTGCCTGTTGGGAAGGCATCAAGGATGCCGCCAAGCCGCGTATTCACACCTTTCTGGGGACTTCGGACATTCATCTGAAGTACCAGACAAACCTGACGCGTGAAGAAGGTCTGGAAAGGATACGGATGGGGGTCACGCTGGCGCGCAGCCTGTGTGAAGATGTGGAGTTTAGCCCGATGGATGCCGGACGCACGGACATGGAATATCTGATTCAGGCGTGTTCGATAGCTGTCGAATGTGGCGCAACCACGCTGAATATTCCCGATACAGTCGGTTATGTCACGCCGCAGGAATGGCAGGAAACAATTGCCCATCTGATCGCGGAAACACCCGGCGCCGGCCCCGGCAGCGGTGTGATCTGGTCGGTGCATTGCCACAACGATCTGGGACTGGCGACCGCCAATTCGCTGGCCGGTGTGATGGCCGGAGCGCGTCAGGTCGAAGTGACCATCAACGGCATTGGCGAACGTGCTGGCAACACCAGCCTGGAAGAAGTGGTGATGGCGCTGGCGACTCGTCCGCAGTTCTATAACATCCAGACAAATATCAACACCCGCGAAATCATGAAGTCCAGCCGTATGGTCAGTAATTACACCGGGATGCATGTCCAGGCCAATAAAGCGATTGTCGGGGCGAATGCGTTCGCCCATGAAGCCGGCATTCATCAGGACGGAGTCCTGAAGAACGCCAGTACCTACGAAATTATGACCCCGGAAAGCGTCGGCTTGATGCAGAGCCAGCTGGTGCTGGGCAAGCACAGTGGCCGCCATGCGCTGAAAGTGCGTCTGGAAGAACTGGGTTACGCCATTGACGGTGACGCGCTGAATCAGGTTTTTGCGCGTTTTAAAGATCTGGCGGATGCCAAGAAAACCGTCACCGATGCCGACCTCGAAGCTCTGATCGCCGATGAGTTCCACGGGCCGGAGGAAATCTTCAGCCTGGAAGATATTCAGGTGACCTGCGGCACGATGGGTATGCCCACCGCCACAGTCAAAATGAAATCCGCGACGGGTGAAACCTTCATCCATGCGGCGGTCGGCACTGGCCCGGTAGATGCCTCTTTCCGCGCAATTGACGCGGTAGTCAATGCACCCAACGTACTCGTGGAATACAGTGTTCACAGTGTCACCGAAGGCATTAACGCTCTGGGTGAAGTCACCGTGAGGATTGCCCCCAAAGATGATGGCCGCTCATTCGGCGGTTACGGCGCGGATGATGATATTATCGTCGCCAGTGTGAAGGCTTATCTGGCCGCACTGAACCGCATGATTGCCATTACCGGTGTGGGCGGACATCAGGCCGAAGGGGCTGTTGCCACCGTCGGTGTCAGCCGTGCTGAACAGTAAATTTGGGATACATTGGGATAAGTTTGGGATAAATTGAAGGGTCAAATGGTATGAGTGGAGTAAACAACAACCCCAGAACACTTTTCGAAAAGGTCTGGGAGAAACATCTGGTCAAGCCACAAACGGAAGATACCCCGGCAGTGCTGTATATTGACCTGCATCTGGTGCATGAAGTCACCTCACCGCAGGCGTTTACGGTACTGCGTGAACGTGGTCTGACAGTGCGGCGGCCAGACCGTACTCTGGCGACAATGGATCACAGCACACCGACCACCCCGCGCAATGCGGCTGGGATTATCCCGGTGGTGGATTCGATGGCGGCGGCTCAGTTGGATGTAATGCGCAAGAACTGCGCGGATTTCGGCATTCCGCTGTATGACTTAGGCTCCGAAAAACAGGGCATTGTCCATGTGATTGGGCCAGAGCAGGGTCTGACTCAGCCGGGAATGACGATTGTCTGCGGTGATAGTCACACCAGCACGCACGGCGCATTTGGTGCGCTGGCCTTCGGTATTGGCACCAGTGAAGTCGCGCATGTGCTGGCGACTCAGTGTCTGCTGCAAAACCGCCCGCAGACGATGGCCGTGAAGGTCAATGGCCGTTTGCATTCCGGTGTGACTGCCAAGGATATTATCCTGGCTGTGATCGCCAAAATCGGCGTGGGTGGCGGTACCGGTTATGTGCTCGAATATATGGGCGAGGCGATTCGCGCGCTCAGTATGGAAGGCCGCATGACCATCTGCAATATGTCGATTGAAGGTGGCGCACGGGCTGGCATGATAGCCCCCGATGAAACCACGTTTGAATATGTCGCGGGTCGTCCGGCTGCGCCTAAAGGTGCGGATTGGGACAGGGCCGTCGCGGAATGGCGCCAGTTGCCGAGTGACGAAGGCTCGACCTTTGATAATGAAGTTGTGCTGGAAGCCGATGATCTCGTGCCCATGATTACCTACGGCACCAATCCCGGTATGGGCATGAAGATCACCGATCATGTGCCTGACCCCGATCATCTCAGCGACCTCAACGAAAAAGTTGCGCTGGTTAAAGCGCTCAAATATATGGCTTTGCAGCCGGGGCAGCGCCTGCTCGGTAAAGCGGTGGATGTGGTGTTTGTCGGTAGCTGCACCAATTCGCGCATTTCTGATTTACGTGAGGCGGCCAAACTGATCGAAGGCCGTAAAGTGGCCGATAGCATCCGTATGATGGTCGTGCCGGGTTCGCAGCAGGTCAAGGCGCAGGCTGAGGCCGAAGGGCTGGACAAAATCTTCAAAGCTGCCGGCGCAGAATGGCGCGAAGCTGGTTGCTCGATGTGCATTGCCATGAATGGCGATCAACTGGCACCGGGACAATACGCGGTCAGCACCAGCAACCGTAACTTTGAAGGCCGGCAGGGCAAGGGCGGACGCACGTTCCTCGCCAGCCCGCTGACCGCTGTCGCGACTGCCGTCAATGGCGTGATTACCGATGCCCGTGAAATGCTGGAAAGGGAACTGGCCTGATGGAACCGATCAAAACGTTTAACGGTAAAGTCACCGCTTTGCCGATCAATGACATTGATACCGACCAGATTATCCCGGCGCGTTTCCTCAAGGTGACGGATAAGGCTGGCCTGGGTGCCAATCTGTTCTGTGACTGGCGTTATAACGAGGATGGCAGCCCCAAGCCCGATTTTGTGCTGAACCAACCGGAGCATCAGGGTTCATCGGTGCTGGTCGGTGGGCATAATTTTGGCTGTGGCAGTTCGCGTGAGCATGCGCCATGGGCGTTGGTCGGCGCGGGTTTTCAGGCAGTCGTCAGCACCTACTTTGCGGACATCTTCATGGGCAACGCACTGAAGAATGGCTTGCTGCCCGTCGTCGTCGATGAGGAAACCCACCAGCAGTTGATCAGTCTGGCGGAAGAAGACCCCGACACGCAGGTCACGATTGATCTTGCTACGCAAACACTGACTTTGCCGGATGGCCGCGCTGTCCATTTCCCGATTGATGGCTTCTCGAAATACTGCCTCTTAAATGGGGTCGATCAGCTTGGGTTTTTGCAGAATCTTGATGATGACACCCAGGCTTATGAAACCGGACATCAGGGCCGCGTCGATACATCTATCGTCGCGTAAATCAGTTCAGGGGCGCATCATGCGCCCCGTATCATTTAGTTGAGAGAAAGTTACTGTTATGAGCGCCTCAACACCTGAACGCGTAGACCTGAGCAAATACATTGAAACACGTTTGTTTGGTGAGCGTCCCCATATTCGTGACCGGCGTATTCCCATTGCAGTTATCGTTTATCAGGCACGGGCGAATAGTTGGACAATTGCTGAAACAGCCTGGAATTTTACGTTGGCCGAAGCTGAAGTCTTGGCAGCCATGCTCTATTATGAGGAGCATCAAAGTGAGATTGATGCGCAGGAATTTTCCGAAAATCATTATGAACCAATCTGAAAAATAGAATTTGTTGCAAGGACACGACATGCCGTGTCCGTACGATGTAGCTTTAAGTTAATGAATTTAGAAAGGTAAGCAAGTATGAATCAAGTTGCCGTCTACGATACGACCCTGCGCGATGGAACACAGCGGGAAGGTATTTCGCTGTCCCTGGCGGATAAACTGCGAATTACGAAGCTGCTGGATAACCTGGGCGTGGCGTATATCGAGGGCGGTTGGCCGGGTTCAAATCCAAAGGACGCGGGTTATTTTGAGGCTGTGCGCGACCTTGAATTGCAACATGCCAAAATTGCCGCATTTGGCTCCACCTGTCGCAAAAATTCCACGCCGGCGGAAGATGCTAATATTCAGGCGATGGTGGCTGCGCAGACACCCGTTGTGACGGTGGTCGGCAAGACCTCCATGCTGCATGTGACGGATGTGCTGCAAACCACGCCGGACGAAAATCTGCGCATGATCCGTGAGAGTGTCCGTTACCTGAAACAACTCGGCAAAGAGATCGTGTATGATGCTGAGCATTTTTTCGATGGTATCAAGCTGGACATGGAATACGCCCTGGATACGTTATCAGCCGCGGTGGATGGCGGCGCGGATGTGCTCGTTTTGTGCGACACCAATGGCGGCTCACTCCCATGGGAAATCACGCGTTTTGTCGACATGGTAAGCCAGACTTTCCCCGGTGTACAACTTGGCATCCATACCCATAACGATGGCGAACTGGCGGTAGCCAACACCCTGGCGGCAGTACACGCGGGTGCGGTGCATATTCAGGGGACGATCAACGGCTATGGTGAACGTTGTGGCAATGCCAACCTGTGCAGCATCATCCCCGACTTGCAGATCAAAATGGGGTACGATTGTGTACCAGCCGAAAACCTGCGCACTTTGACCGTTCTGGCGCGGACAGTGGCGGAAATTGCCAATCTCGCACCCGACGATCATCTGGCGTATGTCGGCAAAAGTGCCTTCGCGCATAAGGGTGGTATCCATGTCGCGGCTATCCGGCGCAATGTCGATAGTTACCAGCATATTGACCCGCAGCGTGTCGGCAATGAGATGCGCATTCTGGTTTCTGACCTGTCGGGGCAGGGCAACCTGCTGAGTAAAGCCGAGGAATTTGGGCTGGATGTCACCAAGTCCGAAGCGATCCAGGTTCTGGAAGAAATCAAGCAGCTTGAAAGCGAAGGCTGGGTATTTGAAGGCGCTGAGGCTTCCGTCGCGATTCGTCTGCATCGTGCCAGCCCGGACTATCAACCGCTGTTCACGCTGATTGACTTTACGGCGCTGGTCGAAGAACGTAAAGGTCGCGGGACGGTGGCTGAAGCAATGGTCAAAATTGATGTAGATGGCGATGTCGTCCACACCGCGGCTGAAGGGAATGGCCCGGTGAACGCGCTCGATCTGGCACTGCGGAAGGCGTTGGTGCCGTTGTATCCGCAAATGGCCGAGTTCCAACTGGCCGATTATAAAGTGCGTATTCTCGATAGTGCGAATGGTACCGCTGCGACCACCCGCGTTTTGATCGACACGCAAAATGGCAATCATCGCTGGAGCACAGTCGGTGCGGGGACGAATATTATCGTCGCCAGTTGGCGGGCGCTGGTCGATAGTGTCGAGTATGGTGTGCGCGTGGCCTGTGCGGAAACTACAGAAGCTAAGGAGGTCGTAGAATCATGATTGAGAAGGTCAATTTAGCGGAAAAGCTTGCGACATTTTCTGACTATTGTAATCCCCGGATTGCGGGTGAAGTCAATAATTTTCATGTTAAGCTGGTGAAACTTCAGGGCGAATTTATCTGGCATCATCATGACAATGAGGATGAGTTGTTTCTGGTGGTCAAGGGCAATCTCACGATTAAACTGCGCGACGGAGATATTCACCTGGCCGAAGGCGAATTTGTGGTGATTCCGCATGGTGTAGAGCATATGCCCATGGCTGAGGAAGAAGTGCATATCCTGTTGTTCGAGCCGAAGGAAACACTTAACACCGGCAATGTGGAAAACGAGCGCACCGTGAAGGTACTCAAGCAGGTTTGATTTGATTGGCGTGGAAGGGTTAACTACGGTAAGGTTGCGGAACGTGTGTTCTGATTCTGAAAGGCTTAACCCGTGGATAAAATCTTCTTTCGCACTTTGTTTGAGTATACGTTCTGGACAGATCGACAGGTGTGGGATTGTATATTAACCCTGACTGATGAGCAGTTTGATGAACCGCTGGACTATTCCATCGGCTCCATCCGTAACCACTGCGCACACATGATGTCGGTGGAATACTGGTGGCTGTATTTTCTGGAGCACGGCGAATTGCCCGATTTTAATGCGCTGCAAGTTTACTTTGACAAAGCCACGCCGCGCAGTGTGATTAGGGAACGCTGGGACGAAGTCGAAAAAGGCGTGTTGGCATATATTGACACCCTCACGCCGGAAGAACTTCAGCGCGAGGTCAAACCGCCTTTCTGGGACGATGGCAAGCGGCCTGTCCGCGCCTGGGAAGGATTGCTACAGGTGGCGTATCACAGCACCGATCATCGCGCGCAAATTCTGGCGGGACTGCATCGGTTGGGTGCGAAAACGATAGGTCAGGACTATCTGAATTTTAAGGATACGATGCCGCTGCCACCGCTGTCCTGAGCGGTGAATAATTTAATTACAAGAAAAAAGGATTTCAGGTTTCATGAAAGCATCAATTATGGTTTTGCCCGGTGATGGCATCGGCCCGGAAGTCACCTCGAAAGCGGTTGCGGTTCTGGAAAAGATCGCCAGCAAATTCGGGCATGAATTTACATTTAACGAAGCG
>JBBSQD010000092.1:0-21243 GCA_038258185.1 Aggregatilineales bacterium
AGGGTCGCCTCTGTCGTAACAGGCACCTGTTTTATTGGAGACATCCCTCATGTTAAATGAAACCGCCTCATCCCGCGATGACCGGCCTTACGTCCGCAGTCCCATTATTGAAGAATCCCCCGAAGATAAGCTGGGCGCAGCCATCCGCGAGATGGTGGATGAAGTTATGGATGTGGAAAGCGCGGCATTCGGCAAAGAATCTCAGCCCCCCACGGGCGAAGTCCCACAGGCATTGTACGCGATGGGTAATCAGCTTTCGGCGCGGTTTGTCGGCAAGCTCAAACTGGATTCTGAAGCCGCCTATGAACAACTCGACGAGCGCTTCAAGGCGATCAACCATCTGCCGCTGTTCCGGCTGGAAAATGGCAAGCATGTGATTGTCGCGCTGGAAGGCCGTGTCGACCCGCAGCCGCGCCCGTGGTGGCCCAATCTGCTGTTATTGATCGCGACGTTTTTCAGTGTGCTGCTGATCGGCACTGATCTGGCGCTCAGAAATATTGCGATGCGCAATCCGCTGTTAGCTGCGGCGCTGGCCTCCAATGGCGTGGCAGAATTATGGCGTGGACTACCTTACGCCCTCAGCATTCTGCTGATTTTGGGGGCGCATGAACTGGGGCATTATTTCGCGGCACGCAAGCATAAACTGGATGTTACCCTGCCGTATTTCATCCCGCTGCCGGTCTTCAGCTATTTTGGTACGCTGGGCGCGTTTATCCAACTGCGCGAACCGATCCGTAACCGTAAAGCCCTGCTCGACGTGGGCGCTGCCGGGCCGCTGGCCGGACTGGTGTTCGCGGTGCCGCTGCTGTTTATCGGGCTGGCAGGTGCATCAACCGGGCCGGTAGGTGGCGAAGGCGTTTACGAAGGTGATTCGCTGCTGTACGCCTTTGCTAAAATCGTGACTTTTGGCGAGTTCCTGCCCAATGGCACTCGCGATGTCATCATTTCCACCAGTCAACTGGCGTGGGCGGGCTGGACAGGGCTGCTGGTCAGCGCGTTGAATCTTATTCCGCTGGGGCAGCTTGACGGCGGGCACATCATTTACGCGCTCATCGGAGAACGTGCGCGCTGGCTGTACTATCCGCTGCTGGCCGTGATGATGGGGCTGGTGCTGGTGACGAATGTCTGGTTGTTATGGGTGTTTCTGCTGCTCATGTTTGGTCGGGTGTATGCCACGCCGCTGGATATGATCACGCCACTGGACAATAAGCGCCGCTGGGTCGCAATCGCCGCGCTGGCGATTTTCGTGCTGATCTTCGTGCCGATGCCGCTGTCATCCACCAATGACGAACCCGCACCCCGTGCCCCCGGCAGCAGCGTCCAAACCGAGATGTCGCAGCCCTTAGCCGCCATTTTCCAGATCGTCGCTGGCCGCTAAAGCCAAATCAAAATAGGGGCGCGATGCCCCTGTCTTTATGTATATCCAGCGGACGAGGCAGGCCTCGTCCCTACGAAACGTAATAATCCATACGGTCTAGCGGTCAATAAAGCGATAACCCACGCCGCGCAGCGTCAGGATATATTCCGGACGATCCGGGTTCGATTCCAGTTTCTGGCGCAGGTAATGGATGTAGAGTTTGAGGCTATCGATGGCATCGGCATATTCATCGCCCCAGGCTTCCGTCACCAGTTCATTCCGCGTGACGACGCGCCCTGCCTGCCGCACCAATACACCCAGCAGATTAAATTCCTTCGGTGTCAGATGTTTGATCTCATTGCGGACACGCACTTCACGATTCATGAAGTTGATGCGGAAATCACCGCCATTAAACACCAGTTCCTCGCTCATGTTGGGGCGGGGAGAGCGCCGCAGGTGGGCTTTCACCCGTGCGACCAGTTCATCATTATCATAGGGTTTGACGACATAATCATCCGCGCCCATTTCCAGACCGCGTACCACATCGCGTACTTCACCCCGCGCCGTGAGGAAGATGATCGGCACGTCGGACATTTCCCGCATACGCTTGCAGACTTCCCAACCATCCATATCCGGCATCATGATGTCGAGCAAAACAAGGTCGGGCTGGTTACGATAAGCTTTGCGCAGGCCGTCGTCGGCCCGGAACGCTTTGATGACTTCATAACCGCGTCGTTCTAATAAGATCGCAATCAGTTGGACTGTGGTCTCTTCGTCGTCGATAACCAGGATTTTTTCCGCCATTTATGTTACTCCTGAGGTCCCCGTGTGGGAACATGTATTAAAGTTACAAGATTACAATTATCTAACCAGTTTACACTGAGTTAGCAGATGCGCGCAAACCAAAAAATGGGGGGTTAGAAACTTTATAACCCAATGGTTAGAGCGTCTACTATCTTAAATGCGTCAAAATACGAATATTTGAAACGGAAAGCCTACTGCTGCCCTACGCAAAGCCTACGCCAAGGTCAATTTTGAAAAACCGCAAACCATTTTCAAACTTTTCGCAATTTAGTCACAAACCTAAAGCATACCCGCGGATTCAAACTTTGCTTCCGAAATATTTGTGAATAATCCAAACTTTGCGTGGCAGTGGGTGTTTATGAGTCAGTTTGCAACCAGTGCAGACCAGCCTCGCGGCTGCTGAACGAGCGGGCTTCAAACTGGAGTTTTCCCAGTGACGCGAAGAAGATGCGCGCGAAATAGGGCGCGGTGCGGCTGGAGAAAATAAAGGCGATTTTGCCGGGGCGCTGACGATACTGATTGAACAGCCATTGGGAAGTTTTGCGGGCATAACGCGAGAAATCCACCTGCGGCGCGGACACGTCCACCAGGATAGCGACCGGTTGCTGCGGGGATGCGTCCTCAAAGCAGCGCACCATCGCCTCTGCCCAGGCATCAATCTCCGCCTCGGTGGAATGGATAAACGTATGCACGGCCACCTTCCCGGCCTGCTCGGTGATAAAGTCGGGGGTCGTCATGGTTTTACCTGATTGTAGACACTGGTTTTAGTGTAACAAACCCCTTTGAGATCGCCAATCGCTCTTATATTTTCCAGTTGCTCCACTTCGACATTTGAAATATGCTATAAGTTAAATCTCTTACAATGTGATTTATTAGCTTAACAAAATTAAAGGTGAAATTCTTGGACGAGAAACTTCTGCAAATGTCCGCGACCATACACAGCAATCCCGGTGTTTATGCCCTGCTTCTTGGTTCTGGGATTTCATACCCCGCAAAAATTCCAACGGGGTGGCAACTCATGGAAAAGCTGATTCTGAAAATCGCGGCTGTTCATGGAGAAAGTCCCGAAGATCCTATCGAATGGTATAAAACGCAGTTTCAAAAAGCGGCTCGTTATGATGAAGTGATCCAAAAGCTAGGCGCTACATCGGCAGATCGAAACGCCATTCTACGTCCAGAATTTGAATTACAAGGTGATGAAGGCGAAAGTGATCCAGAACTTAAGCGTCCAACAAAAGCCCACAGAGCAATTGCCAGTCTTATCAAGCGCGGCTACTTCAATGTCGTTTTGACGACTAATTTTGACCGCTTACTCGAACAAGCACTTGAGGCTGAAGGCGTTAATCCCAATGTAGTAAGCACTGATACAACTTTAGAAGGTGCAAGACCGCCTCAGCATTCTAAAATTACTATCTATAAGATTCATGGGGATTACCTTGATGACGATTTCAGGAACATCGATTCTGAATTAGGCGATTATCCCGAAGTTTGGAAAACACATATTGACCGTATTCTGGATGAATATGGACTGATTATCTGTGGCTGGTCTGCCGAATGGGATAGAGCATTGCGGAACCGGTTTGAAGCTGCAAAATCACGCAGGTATACGATATTCTGGTCAGCTTACCCCGAACCCACACCCGAAGCAAATCAATTGATCGACCATAGAGGCGCAAATGTGATAGAAGGTAAAACTGCCGATGAACTCTTTAGTGAATTGGATGCCAATATAAGCGCATTAGAACAGTTTAATCGCCCATCACCTATTTCGGTTGCGGTGGCTATTGAGCGTGTTAAGAGACTTATACCTGATGAAAATAAATATATTGAGCTTGAAGATTTTGTTAAACAAGAAGTCATTGAGGCTTATGAGAAGTTTCACACTTACGATTTCCAACCAATGCATAGAGATTATCCAAACATAGCAATTGAAAATATGCTTGAGCATTATTTCCATAGATGTGAAATACCACTCAACATCCTAACCACTTTAACTTGGTATGGGAAACCTTCGCAACGTGATCTTGTAAAGTTTAGCATCGAACAATGGGCAGCAAATTTTGACAATATATCAGGGGTATACGATCTTATTCCTGATATTTTTTTGGTCTATTCGACCGGCATAACATCTTTGCATAGAGAAAATTGGACTTATTTCTCGACAAGTCTAACAGAGGCAGGATATGTTCGTCGGCATAGCAATCCTTATCGGTATGAACTCGTTTTAACTAAACTTATCCCTCAATTCATTAATTATGAAAGCGAATACAGAGTATTCACTGGAAATCACATTAAACAGTTAGTCAAAGCATTGCTTAAACCCTATATATTCGAACCCAATTTATTTGATAATACTTTTGATTTGATAGAAATGTTGTACTCACTAGTTATCTCTGATATAAACGAAATGGGTAAAATTTATACTACACAAGACAAATATGGGTTACACGAGATGTCTTATGGATATCTTTCTGAATTTTGGTTCAATGCTGGGAAATTAGGCCAAGAATGGGGTCTGTTAAAAGTATCTGGACTATTTGAAGGTGATATTAATAGATTATATGACCTTTTAGTCAAATACGACGACGCGTTCATAGATACGTTTCATTTCAATGAAAGTCAAACATATGCGAAATCGTATTTGAAAGGATTATCAGAAGGTAGGCACACCCTCATCCCGCGTCCGCCTGAGTAACGGACATTCATCCAGCTCATGCTGGAGCGCGTCGGATTCCAGCGATTCTTCCAGCAGGGCTTTGAGTTCCTGCGTCTGCGCGATCAGCGCGTTCACCTCGTCCAGCTTTTGCAGCACCAGTTCACACCAGCGCTGCGACGGTGTACTCTCCACCGGAGGGCCATACAACAATGTGCGAATCTCATCCAGCGTAAACTGGGTATCCTTCGCCAGTTGGATCACCGCGAGCACGGCCAGCACATCCGGGGAATAGCGGCGCTGGCCGCTCACCCGGCGCGGAGCCGGTAACAGTTGGATACTCTCGTAATAGCGCAAGGTGGAGGTTTGCAGGCCGGCCATCCGTGCGACTTCGCCAATGGTCAGGTCAGGCATCGACTGGAATTCCGTTTCAGCTTCAGGTAGTATGACTGCGTCATTTATCGGCGCAGCCCAGCACAAATTGTAACGCATGATTCCACTCTCGCTCCATCCATCCCGGCTGGCACTCGGCATCTGCAGCGCCTTTTTCCTGCTGGCGCTGGTCTATGCTGCCAGCACGCCCCCCTTTGAAGCGCCGGATGAAGGCTCACATTTCCTGTATATTCACAATCTGCTGCAAACTGGCGAACTGCCCATTTTGGAAGACCGCGACACGGTTTTCGCCAGCCAGTCCGTGCAGCGCCATCACCCGCCGCTGTATTATCTCATCGGCGCGGCACTCATCAGCGGCACCCAGCGCGATGATGTCGACACTTATCTTCAGCGCAACCCGCAGGCCGCCATCGGCTTCGTGTCGGATAATAACATCAATATCTATCTGCATCCCTACCCTGCTCCCAGCGGCGGCACCGCAAACGCCATTACGCTGCTGCGACTCTACAGTATTGCATTGGCAACGGGGACGGTCTGGCTGGTGTATCGCGTGGGTTATCTCGCCAGCGATGATGCACGGGTGGGACTCAGCGCCGCCCTGCTGACCGCGTCGATTCCGACGTTTATCCACATCAGCGCCAGCATCAACAATGATAATCTGGTGACGTTTCTGTTTGCCGCCGGGGTCTACGGCTGTCTGCGCGTCTGGAAATATGGCCTCACACGCGGGGACATGTTCGCCTTAAGCCTGATCGCGGGCGGCATCGCGCTGACCAAAACCAACGGACTCGCCCTGTTCGCGGTCATTTACGGCACACTCATCATCGGCTTGTGGCTCAAACGCTGGACAGTCCGGCAAGCGCTCATCACCCTCGGCGCGACTCTGCTGTCAGCGGGAATCATCGCCGGATGGTGGTATCTGCGCAATCAGCAGTTGTATGGCGACCCGCTGGCACTCAGCGCGACATTACGCATCTGGTCACGGGGTGGGCCAGCCCAATTGATTTCGCTGTTCGAGCTCAAAGGTGTGTGGGATTCGTTCTGGTTCACGCTGGCGCATCTCAGTCTGCGCGGGCCGGGTTGGCTGCTGGATGCCTATCTGCCGCTGCTGATTCTGCTGGCGATTCCCGGCCTCGTGCTGGCTTTTCTGCGCCAACCGGCGCAACGTCTGCGCTACACTTTTCTGCTGTTGGTCGGCGTGTTGGTCTTTGCCGCCTTGTTGACCGCCAGCAGCCGCATTAATGTCTCACAGGGGCGCATCCTCTATCCCGGTCTGGTGGCTTACGCGCCGCTGATCGTCATCGGCCTCAGGCAGCTTTTGCGCCATTTGAGCCTCGTCGCGCTACTGCCGCTGACGCTGATTGCACTCAGCATCCCCGCGCTGTATCTCGCACCTGCCTTTCCAATTCCGGCGATTATCACGGACTTGCCACCGACTGCCACCCGCATTGATGCGACCAGCGACGAGCTTACCCTGCTGGCCTATGATCTGCACGAGGCCAGCGTCACGCCGGGAGACTGGCTGCATCTGACGCTGTATCTCCGGGGCGCGAATCCGCAAAATCCGCTGCTGTTCGTTAAAGCGCTCGACCCGCTGACGCAGGACGTCATCGGCGGCGTGGATACTTACCCGGCTATGATGCCGACCGACACTTTGCAAGAAGAATCGATTTACGCCGTACCGCTGCGTTTCCGCGTGGGTGATGTACCCGGCCTGATGGGCATGCAACTGGCGCTGGGCTGGCGTGTGCCGGATGAAGATAACGACGCGCTTTATCTCCCAATGACCGATGCCAGCGAAAACACGATTAACACGCTACTGGTCAGCGGGCCGACTTTCGTCAATCCCACGCCGCTGACTGCCGCGCCACAATACCCGGCAGACGTGACTTTCGGCGATCAGATTCGGCTCAACGGCACAACCCTGTCGGACTCGGTGGTTCAGCCGGGGGATCATCTGGGCATTACGCTGTACTGGCAGCCTGCCGCCACTATGGCCGACGACTGGACGTTAAGCCTCGGCCTGCTGGATGCGAGCGGCGCACTGGTCGCACAGACCGATGGCATGCCCGCCGGTTATCCCACTTCCGCCTGGATGCCGGATATCGCCTTTGCCGACACGCGCACCTTAGCCATTCCGGCGGATTTACCCCCCGGACAGTATCGACTGTACGCGGCATGGTATCGGCTGGCGGATAATCAGCGTTTGCAGCCCGTCGGCACCGATGTGCAGGGTGATATTTATCTGCATCCGGTCAGCATCAAGGTGGAGTGAGATGATTTACTATCTGCTTCAGCGCCTTTTTCCGACCCGCACCGCGCCGCAAAATCCGCAGCGCATTGTGCTGATTTTGCCGTGCTGCATCGGCGATGTCGTGCTGGCAACCGCCACCCTGCAAGCGTTGCGCCGTGGTTATCCAAACGCGCATATCACCTGGGCGGTTGGGCGCTGGTCACGCGCCGCCATTGAGGGGCATCCGCTGCTCGACGCGCTGCTGGACACCGGCGATTCGGCGCTCCCAGTCAGGTCTCCGGCGGAGATGACGCGGTTTATTCAACAGCTACGCGCGGGTAAATTTGATCTGGCGGTGTCGCTGGTGCGTTCTCCTTTGATGAGCATGGCCGTCTGGCTGGCTGGTATTCCCTATCGCGCCGGGTTGGACAGCGCCGGACGTGGCTTCGGCTATAACATCCGCGCCGCCATCGACCCGCAGCAGCCCCGCCACGAGGGCGATATTTACCTCGACGTGGCGCGGGCGCTCGGCCTGGATGTGCATGATTGTCACGCCAATATCCCGGTGCTGGATAGTGACCGGGAAACGGTGAAAGCGCGTTTAGCGGAACGTGGTCTGGAGCCGGGGCGCTATATAGTCATCAACCCGGCAGGGGGGCGTAATCCCGGCATGGCGATGGACAGCAAGCGCTGGCCGGTAGCGAATTTTACCGCGCTGGCAAATCGACTGGCCTCGCAATTCTATTATGATGGGGTGGTCGTCCTGGGTGGACCAGGGGATGCTGAACTGGTGCAGGCAGCAGCGGCAGGGCTGGAACTATCGGCTATCGCGTTTATGGGCGAACTGACTTTTGGGCAGATCGCCGCGCTGGCGCGGATGAGCGCGGTCTACATCGGCAATGACACCGGTCTGACGCATTTAGCCGCAGCAACCGGAGCGCACACAATCATGATTCTGGGGCCATCCGACCCCGCACGTTATGCGCCGTTTGTGCCGGGGGCGCTGGCCTTATGGAAGCCAGCGATATTACGTCCCGGTGGGGTGGCAGCGGGTACGCCGCAAACCTGGGATTGGGCACGCGATGGCATCAGCGTGGACGAAACCGAAAAACAGATTCTCGAATGGCTGCGCGCTTAACTGTATATTCGCAAATTCACTTGGTACGGACACGGCATGCCGTGTCCCTCCATTAAATTCTTTTTTCGGATAGGTTCTTAATTCACGCGCTGCGCCAGCACCAGAATAAAGCTTCCAGAGGTGTTCGGGTCACCGGGAGGATCACCGGTATAACGCCCGGCGCGGATATAATAGGTGCCCGATGACGGCAGGGTGTAAGCCGCAATACGCGCATTCTGGTTACCGCCGCTGTCATCGTCGGTGACTAATGGCCGCTCATCACTATTGAGGATGCTCACTACTGAGTCAAGATTTCCTTCGGCGCGGTTCATCGACACGGTGATGGTATCCCCAGCCTCACCCCGGAAAGCGTACAGGATTTCCGGCGTATCATCATCAATAAAGCCCGAACTTGTGCTGCCATAACCGATGCGCTGCACACCTTCCTGCACATCATCAAAGGCATTCCCCAGCTTCACCACCTGTACGCGATAATTACCAGCAGTCGTGCCGGTTTCACGGTCAAAACGGGTAGCGATCACATAATACGCGCCAGTATCCGGCACCACAAACTGATTGATCTGGGCGTTCTGGCCGCCGCCGCCATCATCATCAGACGTGATCGGCTTTAAGTCCGCGTCTGCCAGAATCACAAACGGGTCTAATCCACCGCCGAGGCGTTCCATCCGCACACTGAGCAGATCATTGGCCTGCGCTTCAAAACGATAATAGCGCTCGTACTGGCTGTTGGTCAGTGTCCCTTCAATCGGGCTGCCAACCTGCAACGGGAACGGCGCACGCGACGAATTCCCCAGTCCGCTGTTCTGGCCGGTGTCAATCGTCAGCAGGAAATTGCCGCTGCTGATACCCGATGCCTGCCCATAACGTGAGGCGATAATCACATAGGTGTCGTCTTCTTCGATGACCAGCGCTTCGACCAGCGCATCAAACGACGCAGGCGAATCGGCATTGTCGTCATTGTCGGCAATCACAAACGCATTGCCGGAACGTGCCTGCACGATCTGTAAATAGGGGTCAAGATCACCAGAAACCCTCCGCATAGTGATATTGATAATGTCGCCAGCTTTGGCCTCAAATGTGTAATAAAGTTGCGGTTCCATGTCGCTGATGCGGTTGATGATGCTGTCGCCATAACGCAGCTGACTGCCCGAAGCCGAACTGACACTCACCCGTTCAATATCGACTTCATAACCGCCGCTGGTCGTGCCCAGCGTATAGCCAAAGCGCCCCACCACCACATAATAACGATCCGTCTGCGGCAGAGTCAGCGCCGGGATGCGCGGCACTTTATCCCCGGCATAATCATCCAGTGTGGCGACCAGCCGCCCACGATTATCCAGCACGGTCAAAACGGGGTCGAGATCACCATCCGTCACCTGCAAGCGAATCGAGATGACTTCCCCGCGCAGCCCCTCAAAATAATACACCTGGCGCGGATTGGTGTTGTCCAGCCGACCCGAAAAAACGGCCCCGTAATCGAGGCTGGTATCTTCGGCCTGTGCCTGCAGCGGTGCTGACCCAGGCAGCACCAGCCCGCACAACAGGCTTATCAAAATTGGAATCATTTGCAGGGATAAAACCCGGTATAGGACTGTCCGCACCCAATGGCCCATAAACGAGCTTAAGCCATTTGCTCGGTAGTGTCGTTCAAAATCGGCAGGCGGACGATGAAAGTCGTGCCTTTGCCCAGTTCACTTTCCACGCTCAGGCTGCCTTTATGCAGATCCACCGTCTGCTTGGCAATCGCCAGCCCCAGGCCAGAACCCTGGAATTGCTCGACATTCCCCGCGCGGTGGAACGGCTCAAACAGACGCGGCAGATCTTCCGGCGGGATACCAATGCCATGATCGGAAACGGTCACGACGGCATCGCGGCCTTCACAGATTAATGTCATGCGCACTTCGCCGCCATCAGGGGAATATTTAAGCGCGTTGGTCAGCAGATTATTGATCGTATAACGCAGCAGACGGCGGTCAAAACAGGCTTCGACACGCCGGTTCAATCCCTCAAAATTCAAGGTGTGAGTTTCGCTGTACGACCATTCCAGTTCTTCGATGATATCGCGCAGGTAGGTTTCCAGATCATAGGTTTCCATCTCCATTTCCTGCGCCATAAATTCGGTTTTGCTGATGGTCAGCACGTCGGACACCAGCTCGGAAAGATAGCGCACCTGCGCCTCAATATTTGTAATCGATTCCATCTTCTCGGTTTCAGTCGCGCGGTCACCATATTTTTTGAGCATATCACTCGCCAGCCGGATAGAGGCCAGCGGCGTACGCAGTTCATGCGACATCATCGACATAAAGCGATCTTTGAGCATACGCAGTTCGCGTTCTTTGTCCAGCGCGACAGCCAGCCGTTCCCGCTCGATCATCTCTGCTTCCATGCGCTTGCGCTCGGTAATATCCTGCACAATGCCGGTGAAGATGGAACGCCGGTCAATCTCTACGCGACTGAGGGCGATATACATGGGGAACAGCGAGCCATCCTTGCGTTTACCAAGAATTTCATGCCCCATACTATTCAGCGATACCATAAACTCGGTGGTATAGCCGCGGTCAGCGATGTGATACTCATCCGCAATCAATTGCTCGATATTCTTACCGCGCAACTCGCCCAGCTCATATTCAAAGATATGCTCCGTCATCCGGTTGGCGGTTTCAATATTGCCCTGACCATCCACCGTGATAATGCCATCCACCACATTATCCAGAATCGCCTGGGTACGGGCCTGAATTTCTTCCAGCTCCACCTGACCCATTTTAAGCTCGGTCACATTCTGGTGGGCAACAATCAACCGGATATGTCCGTACCAGTCAAAACGGGTGACGCGCACGATAAACCAGCGCCGCTCAACAGGACTGTGGCACGGATATTCCAGATAAAATTCGTTCAGTTTGTAGGACATCACAGCGCGGATTCCCTGGGCAACCAGGCCGGCATCTGAGGAATTGTTGTGCGCGGCATTGTCACAGACCTTGAGATAATTCTGACCAATCCCCTGCGCACTATCCTGATAACCATTAGTATTCGCATACTGTGTCCAGGCGGAATTCACCTGAAGGATATAACCTTCTTCATCCAGAATAGCGATATGCGCACTCATGGCATTCAGGGCGGCCAGCACAAAACCTTCAGCCTCTCCATAAACTGCTTCGTGACCATCACTTTTTTCATCTGGGGTAATTAAACGCGGTTTCAACTTGGCTCCTAAAATAACGTTAGAGTTTAATTAATTTATATCACACATTTCTGAATTATCCATCAGCCATATGGGTGGTTAAAAGCAGGCGGTTAGAACCGCATCACAGCCAGTTTCAGCCCAAAAACACACTGAATAATTTCAAAAAATGTACGCTCACATCTTCATTATACTGCCACTCAGTTACCAAACAGATAACGATATACAGGCCGCGCTTTTGCCTTCCACTGTGCCTGATCTGCCGGGGTGTAATGAATATCCCACGCGTCATCGATTCCGTCACCGCGAACCTGTAACGCGAAACCCTCATCGCGTGGATGATAAGTCACGGCCTCGATCAGCGGATCAGATGCGAAACTTTCTATTACGCTGACAAAGACCGCTTCCGCCCCAGCGATGCGCCGCAGCACCAGCGACATGGTTTGCCAGGCCGGGTTATAGGGCGCACGAGCAGCAATCGTCTGCGCTCCGGCTGGATTAAACGCCCACATCTGCGTGCCGACCGGCGCATCCGTTTGCCAGACCGCCTGCCATTCAGTTTCATCCGTTTCCTGAATTTGTGTCAGATGCTCGTACCCTGTCTGATCAAATGTGAGGCTGCTCGGCTTGAGCGCGTCCAGCGCCAACGTGCCGCTGTGATGCCACGCCAGGTCAATCAGGTGCGGCTCCGGACAAATCACGCGCACGATGTCGATAAAATACGATTCTTTCCACAGGATACAGCGGCGCAGCCGGACATCCGCGTAAAGTCCTGCATCGGCCTGCGGCCAGTGGATACCCGCATCCGCCACGAGAACGCCATCGGCCAGCGTATCGAAGCGCACCAGTTGGCCGGTTTGTGGCGGTTGTTCGGTCTGATCCAGCAGCACAGTATTATGCGCCAGTGTCTGCCGGTACCAGCTTTTATTCATAGGGATGCCATAACCCGGTGTGCCTAAATCCGTCGAAAGACGCTCGCCATAACCCCACAGCAGCAAGCCCAGTTTATCGGCATGACCATGACCGCCACCGTGTGGCCCATATTTCAACATCAGATGCTGCTGATTATCGCGGCTTTTAAGCACCGCATAACCGCTGGCCGCATGCAGGATATTTTCAGCCGGTAAATCGCCATGTTCCGGCAGTATATCCGGGCCGAAAAGTAACGCATCGGCGGTGGTGCGCGGCGCATAATCTTCATAAATATGCATCATAATCTGCGCGTGATCGGCATCCTGCCAGAAACCATAGGCCCGCTCAAACACCATCATATACTGCGCGATACCCCCGGCATAGGAAATATCAATCCAGCCATCATTGAGCGCGGGCAGGCTCATATCCGGGCGCAGCATTTCCAGCGGCGCGTCGAACATTTTGCGGAAACGGGGCCGCGCCAGCAGATCCGGTTGACGCTCACGCACGGCAATCCCCAGCGAACACAGGGCTTGCAGCGTGTAAAAATGATAATGTGGCGACCCTTCCCACCACCAGCCATCATCGAGCACACCCGTCGCCAACTGCGCGTCAAAGCCCCATTGCGGGTCGAAAATCGGCTGCATATATTCGTCTGCATTCAGCGCGACACTCAGCGTCGCCAACCCCGCCAGATGCCAGCACTGAATATTATGGATTAACGTCCACAGTTGCGTCAGCAAATGCTGACCCAGGCCGTGCAAAAGCTGGCTTTCGATCAACTGCTGTTCAGGCTCCGGCAAGGCTTCGCGGATCATGTCATACGTCCACGCCGCCGGGATCGACCAGACCGACTCATCCAGCGACTGCCCCATCAGCCGCCCCTGTCCGGCGTTTTTACCGTGCACCTCATAAGCGGGGTAACACTCAGCATAGGCTTTGAGCACCTGGGCGGCATGGTCAAGATACGACTGTTCACCCGACATCACCCACAACATAGCCGCTGCGTGCGCGCTGGCGATCAATTCGTGATTGCGGAAAGCGCGCCACGCATCATCATAGACGCCACCGCTGAAGATTTCGCCATCCACTGAACAGGCATGTTCGTGCGGCTTATCGCGATCATATTCCAGGCGGGTGGCATGTTGCGAGCAGGTGTAATTGTGCGTCCAGCCTGCGCCTTCTGTCGGCACATTCAGCGGATGATTCATCTGGGCATGGGCGAGGTGTTTGAGATGATTTACAGCTGGGGCAAACTGCTCCAGCGAGAAGCGCTGCTGCAAACGCGCGCGATCTGGTGCGGTAAACAAATTCATTGGGTTTCCTTAAAGCATTGAAGCGTAAAATATCTAATTAAAAACAGGAAGTTCGATCATACCGAACCCCCTGTTGAAAAGCGACCTTATGCCCCATAATTTTAGCGATCACCGTACTGTTGCTGACCCCGTAAAATCTGGTTGAAGCGATACAGATCCGTGCGCGAGGTCATATCCAGGCTCATCGGTGTGACCGAAACAACTTTGTCATGCAGCACCGCGTACACATCGGAATCAGGCTCGGCTTCTGCCGGGTCGGAGTCGAGGCGATAACCCAGGCGGCCAATATCCGCCAGCGAGACCCGTTCCGGACGGGTGGGCCAGTAGACCCGCCGCCGTGATAAGCGCGTCATCCGCCACGGCGTGTCCGGCGTCGCGCCCCAGGGGACATCCACTTTCAGCACATCCACATCATCCGGGCGTTTATGATCCATCAGCCACAGGCCGAACAGACGGGCAAAATAAGCCGCAGCGCTAAAATCCACCTGATCGGAATACGACAGATGCAGATCTTTCGGTGTCTGCTGCGACATCGCCAGCGCGGGGATATTCAGACTGGCCGCTTCCAAAGCCGCCCCCACCGTGCCGGAGATGGTCACACCATTGCCAGTGTTCTCGCCATAATTAATGCCAGACACCACCAGCGACGGCAGACGGTCAGCCAGTTCCAGCACGCCATGCTGTACCGCCTGCGCTGGAGTGGCATCCGCAGCGTAGACCGTGTATTCCTGTTCATTGAGGATGGTCTGCTGGGCAAGGATGCGCCCTTCGCTGGTCACCGGCAGACTGCGCCCCATGCCGGACTGCTGCTCACGCGGGGCAACCACCAGAATATCGGCAATATCCGTAAACATATTGACCGCCGCCCACAAACCCGGCGATTCAATCCCATCATCATTGGTAAATAAAACTAAAGGTCGCTCATCACTCATGCGCTTTACCCTTTCTGAAAGCCCATTAACGAATCCCAATCTATGCGGAGCGGTTCAAAACCTTCTCCATCATCTTACTAAACCGCTTTATTTTAACAGCCTATTATTAAGGGTTACTCATTAACGGTAGCGTGAGGGTAAAAGTACGGTTGCCAGCGACATCACTGGTCGCGTTGACAGTACCGCCATGCAGGCGGCTGACTTCGCGCACGATACTTAATTCCAGCCCTGTCTGGCTCATATTGCCTTCGCTGGGGCGATAAAACGGGTGGAAGATTAACGATGGCTGGTCGTAATGGCCTGTCCGGCCCTGATACGTAATCTCGACACGGGCATTGCTGGGTACCTCTATCGGCGTGGGTTCCATCTTAATCTGAATGACACCAGCCTGTACCGCTGTTTCGATACTATTGCCCACCAGATGCACCAGTGCGTTATACAAACGCTCCACATCTGCCATAATCATCAGCGGATCGTCCGGCATCGACAGCTTTAAAGTCACTTCTTTTCGCTCGGCATGTTCCTGCTGGCCGCGATACACATCACGCAACACCTGCTGGATAGCGACCGGTTGCGGTTGCAGCGAAACCAGCCCACGTTCCAGATAAGAGATTTCACGCATATCTTCGATGAGGTGCCGGATATGATTGGCGACCGGTTCCAGCGCGTCCAGATGATTGTCCAGACGTTCCGGCTGGCGGCGCATCAGATACAGGCGCATCAGAATGCTGCTGACAGGGTGCGAAAGCTCATGCATTGCATTAGTGATAAACCGCGCCTGCTGGTCTTTTATGGCTTTCTCTTCGGTGATGTCGCGCCCGACACCATAAAAGCGCACGATGCTCTGCTGCTGATCATCCCAAACAGGATGATACACCGTCCGCAGCCAGCAGACTTCACCGTTTTTCTTAATGATGCGGAAGTCAATCGAGATGGTTTTTCCCGACAGGACATCATTCTTCAAATGGGCCATGGCATCGTGGTAATCTTCCGGATGCGTGTAGCGCAGCCAGCCCTCTTCGCTATTGACTTCATCGTTGCTGTAACCGGTAATCCGCTCGAAGGATGTCGTGCGCCACTCCGGCCTGATCTGTCCATCCTCACTGACCACAAAGCTGAAGGCATACTCATGCATCAGGTCAAAGGCGACCTGATAGCGTTCCTCGCGGGCGTTGATGGCCGCTTCAAGTTCCTTACGCTTTTCAATTTCCCAGACGAGTTGGTTTTTGAGGCGGTCTATCTCATCAGACTGTTTGGCAGCCAGTGTTTGTAATCGTTGCAGTCGTTCTTGCTCTGAGTAATCCACAAATATACCCTGTGCGATCGGGCCACCCGTTTGGGCAACCTATGCTATCGAAAGCCAGCAGGAATGATACGGGTACCAGCATCCTAAAACATCAGGAAGGTACGCTCGATACGTTCCAGGGTATTACCCAGCACTTCTGTCAAAAGCGCTTATCATACCAACAGGAGATCCCAAGGATCTGAGCCATATACAGGCCTGCCGCCTGGATAGGTGTATGGCTATCGTTGGGAGTCAAAGGCTTAACCGCTTCTTCTTCGACTAAATCTTCAGGAAACGAGCGGTATTCCTGTGCCTGGTCTGTATTAAGGATATAATGAAATTCTCCATTTAATAATTGGAGATTCAACTCGCTATAGTACGCAACAGGTTTGTTATGCGTACTTCTGCGGTTGCTTTTATGCATCACGTGGGTCACATAAACGGATTGCAGCTTATCGGCATCCATGCGCCAGCGTTCTGACGTTCCCCGCAGCGCACGCACAGTGCGCGTCGCCTTATCCATGACGATCCGGTTGGGGCGCGTCAGCAGTAAATAGATATGATAAATAATCAGACTGATCAGCACAACAATGGAGAAAATACCCAGATAAGGCAAAACCTGCGGGGTCACCGGGGCAATCCCGGCGGTAAAGGAAGTCACTACCAGCAAAGTATAAATTGCTGTTAAAAACATATACCATAAGATGCGACGTACCGTCTGCCGTGTCCACGATGCAGCACGCACCCACTCAAGCTGTTCTTTGGGGTTGCCCTGCAATGTCCAGATATCGACTGTAAGCGGGAGTTGCAGCAGAGGTTTTTGCGGAACCACCGTTTCGGTGACGGTCTTGGGCGGCACCAGATAAAACGGACGGGTCAGGCTTTGCGCCAGTGTTTCACCGGCACGGGTGGCTACCTCATCATAAACTGAGCGATCCGGGTCTGGCCAGGAGGCGACTTCACACCAGCGGCTTCCTCGCGCTTCGGCCAGTTCCGGGCGCAGCACCAGCCCCAGATGCCACGCCGCATCGGAGCCTGACCAACCCAGCACCACACGCTGAATCTGATCAGTGGGCAGTGCGCCGATCTCCGGCAAACGGCGGCTGATAGCAAAATTGGGGATATAGCGCAAAGGCTGGCCGGGTTGTGCCTCTACCAGCACATTGCGGCCACCGTCTCCATTTGCGATCAAACGCCAATGTTCGGCTTCCAATTCAATCACTAAATTATCAGCAGCAGAAATACGATCCATGAGTGGCACCTACGCGTTACGGCAGGGGCACTATTCACATGGACAATGCCCCTACAGAGATTTTGATTTCCCGATTGAACAACGGCGTTATTCTATCACACTACCGGGCTACTCGTAACGTAGAACATTGAGCGCACGCTCGCTGATGGCGGTCTGGGCACTGAGGACAGTCGCCAGCACGCCGATCCCCACCGCGCCGAAAATCAGCGCAATCGCCACCGGCATCGCTTCCGTCGGGACGATCAGCACGGTGATTTCGGAGAGTCCCAACGACGGGATAGCCGAACCCAGCGCCAGCAGCAGCGCACTGAAGCCGATCCCCAGAGCCGCCCCTAACAGGCTGACCAGGATATTCTCCAGCAGCATAATGCCCAGCACCCGCCGCCCCTTCAGGCCAACGGCTTTCAGAATGCCGATCTGCCGCCGGCGTTCCAGCGTCGCCAGCGCGACGGTATTCGCCATGATGACCGCCGCTGCACCCAGCGATAACAGGCCGACCAGAATCGGCAGTGCGCTGAACTGGTCGATAAAGCGCCGCAACAGGCCATCAATAAAGGTCACATCAATCGAGAACGTCAGCGGAATGGCTGACAGTTCCAGCAGTACATTGTCCAGCTTATCTTCCTCGACCTGCGCCAGATTAAAAGCAAACTCACCTGCCGCGCTGTTAGGTAGCACACCGGGTGGCATAGCGGAATCGCCAAAAGTCGCGGTGGAATTGGTCTGTGCGCCGACAATCTGCACGTCATAGTCTTCACCATCGACTTCAAGCGTCAGCATCGTGCCGATACTGACTCCCAGATTCTGCACCTCATCATTACGCATGACAATCACCGGCTGAGCGCGATCTTCCGGTGTAAATCCACGTCCCGCCACGATATTATCCGTGCCGCCAAAGTTATCCCCGGTGGTATCGCGCACGGCGATGGAAAGCGAATAACTGGGCAGCGATTGCAGTTCCTCCCCCAGTTCAGCCATCCGACCAATATTTCCAAAATCATCATCAAATGATTGCATCTCCTCGATGATGGCATCACGACGCGCTCTGACCGAAGCCCCATTCACCGGCTCACCATTGATCGCCACAATATCGGCATCAATGCTCAGAATACGGGTGCGCGAGGTCACACCTTCCAGTTGATCGAGCCGCTGGTCAATAATCGAGTTGGACAGCGCACCGGGTAACACGGAAAAGATCAGCACGTTACCCCCCAGCGAACCGCTGAGGGTCGTCTGGAGAATTTCGCGCACGCCCGCCCCAAAAAAGGTGATACTGCTCAGGGCGAACATCCCGGCACTGAGCGCCAGCAGCGTGGTCGCTGTACGCCAGCGCCGCGCCCGCAGGTTGCGCAGCGCCAGCCGCAGATCCACATTACCAAACGCCGGTAAACGACCAAACAGCCAGACAATCACCCACAGGATGCAGATCAGTATCCCCAGGATGAGCAGCGTCACCGCGACCCCAATCACGCCGATCATGACATTGCCCAGAATCTGACCCGCGATCAGCCCTAAGGACACCACCACAAACAACATCACCAGAATGGATTGAATGACACCCACACGCGGCACATGCACTTCGTTAGGCCGCAGGATGATACCCGGCTTAATCCGCACCGCAGTCAGCACCGGCAGCACGCCAAACACCGCCGTGACAATCATGCCCAGCACCATCCCGAACAGGATCGCTTCGGGGTAGAGGCGCCACACCAGCCGCTGCTGAATCAGCGTTTCACCATACGCATTGGCTAATCCACTCAGAAACAAACCGACCACCGACCCGACCAGGCTCCCGACAAAACCCAGCAGCAGCGCTTCGGCCATAAACAGCGCCGCGACCTGCCGCGCCCGGAGTCCGAAGGTTTTCAACGCGGCCACTTCTTCAGTGCGGCGGCGCACCATCACCAGCATGGTGTTGACAATCCCCACCCCGCCGATCAGCATCGCGCCCAGCCCCATCACGACGATAAAGCGCCCGCTTAAATCGGCGATGGTCTGATTCTCCTGGAGCAGTTCCGGCACACTGGTAGAGTTCGCATTGAAGCGCCCCCGCCCGTCATCCAGTAAGCCGCGCAGTTCGTTTTCGAGCGTGCTGGCTTCGTCCACCGTGCGCGGGGCGATCGCCTCTGATAAAGTCAGGCTGATGCTGTTGGGGTTCGGGTTGATCGATAACGGTTCAGCCAGGGTCTGATCAAAATAGGCGAAGCCGAAAAACGCCGCGAACAGATTACGGAAACTCGCTTCGCTTTCTGTCGGGGCGATGCCGCGCACGATAAATTCATCGGTGGTGCCGCTCACCCGTACCGAATCGCCGACCGTAATCCCCTGCGACTCCGCCAGATTCTGGCTGATGACGACTTCGTTGCCGCCTTCAAACAGATCCCCCAGGCGTACACCGGCAGGTTCCACCGCGAAAATATCATCCGTCGGCGGGTAGGTCTCCGGGTTAATAAAATACGACGTGATGAACTGTGGCCGCCCGGCAGTCACTGCATCAATCGCGGTGACCTGCACCGTACTGGACACCGTGTAACTCGCCAGCTCTCCGCCGCGTTCGGTCACCCAGTCGGTCACTGCCGCGACTTCATCCGGCTGAAAGCCGGAGTCCTCGTTACTGGGGTCGGCAGCAGCGGCAAACACAAACCCAGCCCCCACGCCCTGCTGCAGGGTAATATCACCATGATTGCTGGCGCGGACATTGCTGGTCAGCGAGTCGCCAATGGCTAAACCCAGGCTGCGCAGGGCAACCATCGTCGCCACACCGGCTGCAATCGAGAAAATGGCAAAGGTCGACCAGCGCCGGTTGCGCCAGATATTCCGTGCTGCGTATTGAAAATAAAACATACAGGTTTCCTTTTTGAACACTTGCTAAAATATTCTAGCCGCGAAGGCCACAGTAATCGCTTCAAAATAACTAAGCTGGAATTGATCTTTAATGACCCCTCCCCAGCCCTCCCCGAATTCGGGGAGGGGGCCGAAAACGGCGACCACAAAGTCTCCCCTGAATTCGGGGGAGATTTAGAGGGGGTTAAAAGTTCATGACGGTTCACCTATCATCATTTGCCAATTTGAAGCCATTATAATGCCGCGAAGGCAGACTTTTATTCCATAGTGGTTAAACGAGTGCTACAATTTTACAGGCTCTGTGATGTTATACGCAGCAGCGCCAGCAGAGTTCCATATTTGCAGTGGTTGGCTGCTGACGTCGAAAACTGACGAGTCTGCGCCGAGCCCTGTGAATCATATTGAGCTAAAATATCCGGACGTCACTATGATAACAGGCGCCGGAACATTAGAGAATCCGCACAAGCCAACTCTGTGACTTTTAGCGTTTACTTTTAGGTGAGATTGTGTTGAAATCAATGGTAAGTATTCAGGTAAAGATGTAATGCGTGATAAACGACCGGTTGATGAGTTAACAATTGAAGAGTTAGAACGTATCCTGGCGATTCGCAGGCGTGAGGGACGCCAGCAGCGTATGGATCGTATGAAGCGTCATGGGCGCGTGGTGGAATCCAGCCCGAATGGCGCGAAACAACACCCGCCACAGGAATCCCTTCTGGCGACTAATCCAGCTGCATTAACGGTTCCCTCACCGTCGGACAGTCTGGTAACGGATGCAGCGCGTCCGGCCAAAAATCCGCCCGGTCTGCCCCAGTTTGACGATGGCGTGATCGTGGATGAGCCACAGGCCGCCGCCAGCCCTTCGAGAAATATCGGCAAAATCGTCCTCAATCAACTGCTGTTAGTGGTGGAGGTTGCCGCGGTGCTGGGTATTATTTATCTG
>JBBSQD010000093.1:0-21207 GCA_038258185.1 Aggregatilineales bacterium
AATGCGAAGTTGCCAACCCGGGCCGCTGCGACTTCTACCTGCCAGCCAATGGCCGTAGCGGGGACATCACCGAATACGTCTATTTTGCTTACACCCAGGATCGTCTGGCGATTATCAACACTTCTGAAGATCGCTGGATGATGACCAATCGCGTCAACGTGATCAATAATTTTGCACAGCCTCCGGTCAATGTCGCTTTAGGTACCCGTGATCTGTTTGGTAACCCGGAAATTGTCGGCGATATTCGGCGTTTGGCGCCGGGTCAATGTCTGCTGTTTACCAACAGCAACCCGGCAAGTGATGCCCCACCGCAGCCGTGTGAGGTCATCGCCCGTTTGGATATCGGGCCCAGTGTGATTTTCTGGGGGGCGGCCTTTGATGTCGAGAGCGTGACCGATGACACCAGTCATTCCTGCCCTGCTGGCGTGGCTGACCGGCTGACTCTGTGCGTGATGCCGCGCTAGATAAGCATCTGTTTAGACAAGCCACATAGCTCAGTTCAGATGGATGACAATTTGTTATACTCCCTTCTTTCGCAGAAGGGAGTTTTTGATTATGGCAGAAATGTTTGATGCGATTGTCATCGGCGCTGGACAGGCGGGCGGGCCTTTATCCACTGCACTGGCCCAGCATGGCTGGAAAACCGCAATTATCGAACGCAATCTGGTAGGCGGAACCTGCGTCAATATCGGCTGTACGCCCAGTAAAACGATGATCGCCAGCGCGAGAGTGGCCCATCTGGCACGGCGCGCAGGTGATTATGGTGTGCAGGTGGGCGCTATCAGCATTGATTTGACCAAAGTGCGCCAGCGTAAACGCGACATTGTCGAGAGCTTCCGCGAAGGCAGTATCAGCAGTATTACGGGCACTGATAATCTGGAACTGATTTATGGCGAAGCGCGTTTTATCGACTCCAAAACGCTCTCCATTAACCTCAATGAGGGCGGTACGCGTCAGCTTCAGGCGGATAAAATCTTTATCAATACCGGCGGGCGCGCCACCATTCCGTCGATCAGCGGGATTGAATCCACGCCCTATTACACCGAAGCCACACTTATGGAACTGGACACCGTGCCGGAACATCTGATCATTGTGGGTGGCGGTTACATCGGCCTGGAATTCGGCCAGATGTATGCGCGTTTTGGCAGTCAGGTGACGGTGATCGAACATGGTGACCGACTGATTCCGCATGAAGATGTGGAAATTTCCGAAGCCGTCACCGATATCCTGCGCGAAGATGGCATCGAGATCATCCTCAATGGCAATGCCAAAGCGGTCAAACAGAATGGCTCTGGCATCACCCTGACGATCGCCACTGACGATGGCGAAAAGAATCTGAACGGTTCCCATTTGCTGCTGGCCGCAGGCCGCACCCCCAACACTGATGCGCTTGACCCGGCAGCGGCAGGCGTTGAGCTAGGTAAACACGGTCATATTAAAGTCAATGATCGGCTGGAAACCAATGTCGCGGGTATTTATGCGTTAGGTGACGTGACCGGCGGGCCAGCTTTCACCCACATTTCATATGATGATTTCCGCATCGTGCGCACCAATGTCATCGAAAACGGTCAGGCCAGCACCGATGACCGAATTGTGAGTTATACGCTGTTTATTGATCCCCAATTGGGTCGGGCGGGACTGAGCGAAACCCAGGCGCTTGAGCAAGGCTATGAGGTCAAAATCGCCAAAATACCCGCCAGTCGCATTGCCCGTGCGCGTGAAACTGATGAAACCCGCGGCTTATGGAAAGCTGTGATTGATGCCAAAACTGATCAGATTCTGGGGTGTGCTATTTTAGGCGTGGAAGGCGGCGAAGTGATGGGTGCCGTGCAGATGGCGATGATGGGCAAACTCAAATATACGACCATCCGCGATTCGCCCTTCTCGCATCCTACATTAGTCGAGTCGCTTAACAATCTGTTCACAGCAGTTGAGGATTAGGCAAATTCAGAGGCATTTAAACCTCACCCTGCCCGATTATGCCTGACAGGGTGAGAGATTAGCTAACTTCAGTTCGAGATAATCACTCCAGCAAAGCATGAGCGCTGAGCTGTAGGGATGATTATTTTTCTGTGGCTAATTGACTCACGACACTATCTGCACCCACAAAGATGGAGCCACCGTTTTGCACCGTTGCGCGAATCAACCGGATCATCTTTTCTTTATCGGCATTCACCAGGGCAATCCAATCTTTGGGGGCACCTGTCTGCGGATCTTGTTGAGCGCCCCAGCTTGCCAGTTCCAATAAAATCGGGATCAAATCCAGCCCTTTTTCGGTCAAAGAATAGAGTTCTTTTCGCCTGTCTGTCGCATCGGTCTGCTTCACTAGGATGCCCTTTTGCTCTAGTTGATCGAGGCGACTGGCGAGGATGTTAGTGGCAATTCCTTCGTCAGAGTCCAGAAACTCACCGTATGTTCGCTTGCCGAAATAAACGATGTCGCGCACAAGGAGCAGCGACCACATATCGCCAAAGGTTTCCAACGAATAATTGATTGGGCAGTCGGAGCGGCGCTGTTTTTTCTTCATTTTGTCCAACTTCCTGATGTGTTTTCAGCGCATTGTGACTATTAGAAAATCTGTTCTTGACTTTTCTTCTGAAACAAATATACTGTTTTTACTTGCAATTTGCAAGTAAAAATAATCGTTCTATTAACTATGAAACAGCAACAGAACCCACCAGACAACCTGCGAGCGAAATTCAAGAAGGATGAATGATGACAAAAAGTAAATTACTGCGCATGGACAACGTCGGCATCGTGGTCGAAGACCTCAAGGCTGCTATCGCGTTCTTTGTCGAGCTTGGACTGGAGCTGGAGGGCGAGATGGCGGTTGAGGGAGAATGGGTGGACAGTGTGGTTGGGCTCGATGGCGTCCAAAATGACATCGCTATGCTGCGGACTCCGGATGGTCACAGCCGACTTGAGCTGATGAAATTCCAAAAGCCAACCGCGATCAGCACAGACCCGAACACGCCCGTGAATACTCTGGGTATACGTCGCATGATGTTCGCTGTGGAGGACATTAAAGACACCCTTACCCGCCTGGAGTCTCATGGCGCTGAACTCATCGGCAAAGTGACGCAGTATGAGGACCAATACCTGCTCTGCTACCTGCGCGGCCCCGAAGGCATCATCATCGCGCTCGCCGAGGAACTCAGCTAAAGCGTTTTTTCTGGTAGGATGATTTTCGAGTTGGTGGCGCCGATGAAATAAATTCACGTCAGTTCGGTTTAAGTGGATTATCCCGAACTGACATGAGCTAATGCTTACCAGGCGTAGGCTTCCGGGGATGCGCCACCCGGCCCCGGCCAGATTTCATCGAGCTTTTTAAGCTGTTCATCACTGAATTTAATTTCCAGCGCGCGCAGGCTGCCTGTCAACTGATCCAGGGTGCGTGGGCCGATGATCGGCGCGGTCACGCCCGGATTGTGCAGCAGCCATGCCAGCCCGACATCCGCTGGATTTTCGCTGATGTCGGCACAGAAGGCTTCATAGGCCTCGATCTGGGGCCGATGCTTTTCAATCGTTTGCTGCATCCCTTCGGACGAGCGGCGGCCTTCCTCGATTTTCTTGAGTACACCACCCAGCAAACCGCCTCCCAGCGGACTCCACGGGATCAGACCCAAACCGTAATCCTCACACGCCGGAACTACATCCATCTCGACCATGCGCGCATTCAGGCTGTACTTGCTCTGTTCCGAGACTAGTCCCAGCGAATTGCGGCGTTTGGCGGCCTCATTGGCTTTGACAATGTGCCAGCCTGCGAAATTGCTGCTGCCGACGTATAACACCTTGCCCTCCCGCACGAGTTGCTCCATCCCCTGCCAGATTTCCTCCCAGGGGGTGTCGCGGTCAACATGGTGCATCTGATAAATATCAATGTGATCAGTTTGCAGGCGTTTCAGGCTGGCTTCACAGGATCGTTTGATGTGCAGAGCTGAGAGCTTGCCCTCATTCGGCCAATCGCCCATCGGGCCATATAACTTGGTTGCCAGCACAGTTTTCTCACGCCGACCATCACCCTGCGCAAACCAGTTGCCGATGATTTCCTCGGTGTGGCCGTGATGACTGCCGATGCCGCCATTGATGCCGTAACGGTTGGCCGTGTCGAAAAAGTTGAGGCCGATCTCGTGCGCCTTGTCCATAATCGCATGGCTGTCGGCTTCAACCGTGCGCGGGCCGAAATTCATCGTGCCCAGACATAATGGGCTGACCCGCAGGCCGGTTCGCCCTAAATGTACATAATCCATGGGGATAATAATCCTTTCTCACAAAAATTTATTTCTGCTGATGGTCAAAATAGGCCATCAGCAGAGTGATTTTTAGCTACTGATTTACCAGGCGTAGGCTTCCGGGGATGGGCCACCGGGACCGGGCCACATTTCGTCCAGCTTCTTGAGCTGATCGTCACTGAACTTAATTTCCAGCGCGCGCAGACTGCCTGTTAGCTGATCCAGCGTGCGTGGGCCGATGATCGGCGCAGTCACCACCGGATTATTCAACAGCCATGCCAGCGCCACATCGGCTGGATTTTCGCCGATATCGGCACAGAAGGCTTCATACGCTTCGATCTGAGGCCGATGTTTGTCAATCGTCTCCTGCATGCCCTCAGATGAACGGCGGCCTTCTTCAATTTTCTTCAGTACACCACCCAGCAAACCACCGGCCAGCGGACTCCACGGGATGAGGCCCAGTCCATAATCTTCGCAGGCGGGAATCACTTCCATCTCGATCATACGCGCGTTAAGGTTATACAGGCTTTGTTCCGAAACCAGCCCCAGGAAATGGCGATTTTTCGCGATCTCATTGGCTTTTGCAATATGCCAACCGGCAAAATTGCTGCTGCCCACATACAGGACTTTGCCTTCCTGAACCAGTTGCTCCATCGCCTGCCAGATTTCCTCCCAGGGGGTGTTGCGGTCAACATGATGCATCTGGTAAATGTCGATGTAATCGGTTTGCAGGCGCTTCAGGCTGGCCTCGCACGCCCGTTTGATATGGAGTGCCGACAGCTTATCCGTATTCGGCCAGCCGTCAGTGGACATCGTCCCGTAAACTTTGGTCGCCAGTACGGTTTTTTCGCGCCGACCGCCACCCTGAGCGAACCAGCGCCCGACAATCTGCTCGGTGACGCCTTCGCCGGTTTTCCAGCCATACACATTGGCCGTATCAAAGAAATTGATACCCAGTTCTAAGGCTTTATCCATAATGGCATAGCTGTCTTCTTCGGTGGTCTGAGGGCCAAAATTCATGGTTCCCAGGCATAATGGACTCACACGCAGGCCAGTCCGGCCTAAAAGTCGATATTCCACAATCTATTCTCCTTTAACAAACACCATAAAATAAATCTGCAACCGCTGATGATTTGGAGGCGATCACGCTCGGCTTATGAGTGGGAAATATCCCAGCCACCCACTGAGGATTTACAGGCTGGCCGGACTAAGATAACTAATCTGCCGACTCCGGTGCAGTCTGTGCTGGTTTATACCGAACCGGTGGCTTACTCACAAGCTCATTATTGTCCAGATTATAACGCCCTTCCAGCTCATCCGCCTGTGTACCATCCCACAACTCTACCTTGCGGATATAGGCTGCCCGCGCGATCATGTGCGCAGCTACCGGCGCAGTCAGATACAGAAAAGCAATGGTCGCCAGTGACCGATTGAAAATACCAATATCCTCAAAGTGCAGTGCCGCCGCCAGCAGCATAAAGCTCACGCCTAACGTGGCGGATTTTGTCGTGGCGGACATGCGCATGTACAGGTCAGGCATCCGCAGTAAACCCATAGCACCGACAAACATAAAAAACACACCAATCAGCAAAAGTCCCGCGGTAATGATATCCTCAAGACTCATCGTCAACACCTCTTCTCTGTAAATAATAGGCGAAGGCCACCGTGCCCAAAAAAGAGATGAGCGCCAGCACCAACACCACATCCAGCAAAACAGGCTGATCGGTGCCAATGGCATAGACTGCAATCACGCCAATACCGAGTGTTACCAGTTGATCCAGTGAGATCACCCGGTCGGGCATGCGCGGCCCGATACCCAGCCGAATCACCGCGAACACAATCCCAATCGATAACAGCGGCAGGATTCCGTACAGCGCCAGATCATCCAGCGTCACTGGAACACCTCCTGTATCTGTTTTTCAAAGCCCTCTTTGATGCTGCGGCGAAATTCATCAATATCCTTCACATACATGGCATGGACATACAACACACGGCGGTCTGTCGAGACATCAATCGATAAGGTCCCCGGAGTCAGTGTGATCAACTGGGCCAGTAAGGTGATTTGCAGTGGCGTGGTGACCGTTAACGGAATGGCGACAATGGCCGGACTCATGCCCCAACCCGGCGTCAGCACTTCCCAGGCAACCCGCAGATTGGATAGAAACAGCTCGCCAAGAAAAAACAGGAGAAAGCGAATCACGCGGGGCACTTTGGTGACATACGATGTGCAGCCCAGCGCCCGCCGCGAGATGAACAGCATGAGGTAGCCCAGGATAAACCCAAAAAACAGGTATTGTGGCGAAAACTGACCATTTAATGCCGCCCAGGCCAATGCCAGCAAAACATTCAGTAACAGGAAATCCATGGTTAACTGCCCCCCAACACGGCATTGATATAGGCTTCGGTATGGATGAGTTGGTCGGCAGCGCGGGTCGCCAGTTCAAGTACAGGCTCAGCGGCAATCCCCATAAAGATGGTTAAGGTTGCCAGCAGGACAATCGGGAATAAACGTGTGTAGAATTTGTCTTGCCGCGTCAGCGCCACCATATCGCGGATGGCTTCATCCTCCATATCCGGGTTGACCTTCCAGAAGGCTTCCGCCCAGATTTTCGTCATTGAGAACAGAGTCAGGATGCTGACACCCAGCGCCACCGCCACAATAACATACTGCTCTGCTTCCAGCCCCGCAGCGATCAGCGAAAACTTCGCCCAGAAGCCGGAAAGCGGTGGGATACCTGCCAGTGACATCGCCGGGATAAAGAACAGCAGCGCCAGCAACGGGAAGTTTTTATACAGTCCGCCCATATGTTTGAGGTCATAAGTCCGTGTCACCATAAAGCTGGCACCACTGACTAAAAACAGGGCTGACTTGGCGATGATGACATGCACCATGAAGAAAATCGTTCCGGTTAAAGAGGCGACTGTGAAAATGCCCAGGCCCATCATCAGGTAGCCGATCTGGCTGATGATGTGGAACGATAGCAACCGTCGAAAATCATACTGCGCCACCGCCCCCATCACGCCGATGACCATCGTGAAACCGGCAATCACCAGAATCAGATTGTGGGTATAGGCACTATCCTGGGTAAACATCAGCGTGAACACACGAATCATGGCATACACGCCGACTTTGGTCATCAGGCCGGAGAACAAAGTGGTGACCGCAACGGGTGGGGTGTGATAAGAAGCCGGTAGCCAGAAGAAAAACGGAAACACAGCCGACTTGATGCCGAAGGCGATCAGAAATAACATCGCCACTACAGTCACCAGGCCGGAATTTTCAACCTTCTTAAGCTCGACCGATAGATCCGCCATGTTGAGCGAACCGGTGATGGCGTAAAGGATGCCGACAGCGGCCAGAAAGAAGGCCGAAACCAGCAGATTGATGGCAAAATATTTGATCGCGCCTTCCAACTGAGCGCGTTCACCACCCAGCGCCAGCAGCACAAACGATGAAATGAGGATAATTTCAAACCAGACATACAGGTTGAAGATATCCCCGGTCAGAAATGCGCCACAGACCCCCATAAGCAGGGTCAGGGTGATGGGATAATAACCGTAGGCCTCACGCTGCGGGTCGATGCTGGCCAGTGAATAAATCACTACACACAAGCCAACGATACTGGCGACCACCACCATAATGGCGCTGAACAGATCAGCCACCAGCACAATTCCAAAGGGAACCGGCCAGTTACCGATGCGCGTCATCTGGATACCATACTGACTCACCGTGAACAACAACCCTAAACCGCTGATCAACAGGGCAATCATACCCGTGAGCGCCAGCGCTCGTTGGATATCACGCCGGTTCCAGGCAAAAATCGAAATAATCGCGCACAAAAACGGGATTGCGATTGGAAGTATTAACAGGATATTCATCGAAGGTACGCTTTACTCCTGCCGGTGACTGCTGGCAGAGCGCTATCCAGGCAGTACGCGAATAAACTTAGGCGGGTCGCTAACCCCCGGTTGCACAAAAAAATATGTAGCTGATGGACTGAGATCATGTATCGGTTGCCCGCATTTCGTCCAGGTCGTCCGTACCCACCGTCTGGTAAGCCCGTTTAATCAGCACCAGGGCAAACGCCTGTAAGCCGAACCCGATGACGATTGCTGTTAAGATCAGGGCCTGCGGAACCGGGTCAGCAAAGGGTGCCGGTGGTGTGGTCGAACCGAGCGCGATAAGTGGCGGTTGAGCCCGTGTCAGCCGACCCACTGTGAAGATCAGCAGATTGGAGGCGTAACCCAGCAAAACCAACCCGGCGATCAGCTTGACAATACTGCGGCGCAGCATCATATACAATCCGGCGGCATATAAAACCCCCACGATAAACGCCAGAATAATCTGCATTTAACGTTCTTCCTCTTCTGCCATACTGAAAATAATGGTGAGAGTCACACCGACCACGACAAGAAACACGCCCAGATCAAAAGTAAATGCATTGCCGATTTCGCCCAGAACAGGAAAGTCAAATGGATATAGCCCCATGGTCATAAAAGGCTGACCGAAAAGAAGCGGAATAAAACCGCTAAAGAGGGCAATCAACAAACCCACCGCGATGTAAGATATTGTACCAGCCCTCATCGACTCGCGTGCGCGTTGGACATCATAGGCAATGGCGTATAAGGCCATCGCTGCAGAGGCGATCAGACCGGCGATGAAACCGCCACCCGGTTCACTATGGCCGCGAATGAGGATAAAGAACGAAAATAACAACATCAGCGGCAGTAGCAAGCGTGTCGCTGCCTGTAAAATGAGGGAACTCATTCGTCTTGCTCCTTCTGCATTTCTTCAAATTCCTCGACAGAGGCCATCGCATCGTAGGCTTCGGTGTCGTCTTCCGCCGTGTCATCAATGCGCAGCTTGAGCAAGGAGTACACCCCGATGGCAGCGACAGCCAGGACAGTAATTTCGCCGAGTGTATCAAGTCCGCGGAAGTCCACCAGGATGACATTGACGATATTGCGGCCATGCGCCTCGGCATAACTGGCTTTAGCGAAAAAGTTGGTCAGCTTGGAGGCCAGCGGACGCGAGGTGACAATCAGCACGATCAGCGTCATCATCCCACCTGCCGCTGCGGAAATAATCCCATCACGTAGGCGTGCGGGGGTGGTTGACAACTGTGCCAGCGCTGGCAGCCTGTACAAGACCAGCACAAACAAGACCACACTCAGCGTCTCGATTGAAAACTGCGTCATCGCCAGATCAGGCGCGCCATACAGAATGAAAATCAGCGCGATGGAATAACCGATCACCCCTAAAGCCGCAATCGTATACAACAATGAAGAAGATCGTAGTACCAGCGCCACGGCAAACAAAATCACCCCGGCCAGCAGCACCTCGAAAAAGTAGACATCCGGCACTTCGGTAATAGATGGCAGCGCGACCCGTGTGAGCAATGTATAGCTGATGAGCACCACAAAACTGACGACAATCGTCAGGATATATGAGCGCAGATAACCACTCTGGAGCAGTTTGGTCACCCACTTGGCGAAATCCGGCAGATTGTCAATCATCCGCTGAAACAGATTTTGCGGCCCAAAGCGCTGGCCTATATCCAGCGCATTCAGGGCGGGCATGATCGTGTTGAGGATGGCATATAATCCCAGCCCACCCGCCACCGTGATGATACTCAGAATCAGCATGGGGTTGATCGAACTCGGAATCAGATAGAGTTCCAGCTCAACCGCGCTGCCATAGACCGCCCCTGCCGCCGGGCCGATCAGAAGCTCTCCGGCTGGCAGTTCGGTCAACAGGCCCAGAATCAGCGCGACCACGCCTAACACCACTGGCCCTAACCATAGGCTGATTGGTGCGCGATGCGGATGCTTCGGCGTGACTTTCTGCGACCCGAAGAACGGCTTGAACAAAACCAGACAGCCGACCACAATCGTCGCAATATTGGTCAGCACAGCCGCCAGTGTAAACAGCGCGCCGATCAGATCAAGCTCTAAGCCTGCGGTCTTTTCATAACCGAGCGTGGCTTCATAAATCAGCTCTTTGCCGATAAAACCGATCAGCGGCGGGATACCCGACATCGACAAAAATGCCAGAATCGTCGCTAGTGCGATAAACGGCATGACGCGCAGCAGACCGCCCAGGCTGGTAATATCGCGGGTGCCGGTTTCGTGGTCTATCGCCCCCGCTGCCATAAACAAGGCACCCTTGTACAGGGAATGCACCAGCAGGAACAGCATCGCCGCCTCAATGGCGATTTTGGTATCCCAACCCAGCAGCGCCACCAGCATCCCCAGCGAACTGACTGTGGAGTACGCCAGAATCCGTTTGAGGTCAAGCTGTTTGAGTGAGAGATAGGCCCCCAGCAGCATGGTAATGACCCCCACACCCGTGATGATAAGTCGCCATTCGTCTGTCCCCGATAATGTGGGACTGAGCCGCGCCAGCAGGTAAATCCCGGCTTTGACCATCGTCGCCGAATGTAAATAGGCGCTGACCGGAGTCGGCGCGGCCATTGCACCCGGTAGCCAGAAGTGAAATGGAAACTGCGCGGATTTGGTAAAGGCACCCAGCGCGACCAACAGTAAAATACCTAAGTACAACGGGCTGCTGCGGATTGCTTCCCCATCCAACGCACTGATATCCAGTGTGCCACCGACGATGCCTAAGAGAATGAACCCGGCCAGCATCGCCAACCCACCTGCCCCGGTGACGAACAACGCCCGCAGCGCGGCATTACGCGATTCTGCATAATCGTGCTTAAAGCCGATCAGCAGATACGAACTGATGCTGGTTAGCTCCCAAAAGATAAAGAGCATGAGCAGATTATCGGATAACACCAGCCCGATCATGGCCGCCATAAAAATCAGCAGGAAGCTGTAAAAACGGCCTTCATACGGGTCGCCGTGCAGATAACCACCCGCGTACACAAAAATGAGCGTCCCCACGCCGGTGATAATCAGCACCAGCAGTAAGCTGAGTCCATCGACCATAAATGACAGGTTGATACCGAAGCGCGGCACCCACGTGTAAAACTCGCGGATGACTTCACCCTGGGCGACAGGCTCTAAGAAAGTGGCGAAGTAAAGGAACAGGGAAAGCGGTAAAAGTGCGACCAGCCAGCCACTCAGGTTTTTTGTGACCCGATGCAGCGCTGGCATAAAGAGCGCTAATAAAAAGCCGGAAAAAACAGCTACCAGCATGTCATATTACCCACCATTTTTATGGGATTTTTTTGCATTGGTATTCCTTTGCTTCAAAGTTAGAGGAACAGCAAAGGCTAATATTAACAAATACTGACGAAAATTCACAAGACTACTGATCCGAAAAAACCCACAAGTCAGGCTGGCAAGTTGCATAAAGCGATTGGTTTAAGACCGAATTTACGTTTTTCATAATTGAAAAACTTTGTAAACAGAGGACAGCCTCGCCTGATGGCGGGCTGCCCTGTAGGTAGATTTCGAATAGCTAAGCGGATTTTTATAAATCAATCTCCGCCCGCAGAGATTGGCTGTTCGGCACCTCTTCGATAGTGAAACCGAATTTCTCGAAGATGTGGCGCATGTTATCGTGGTCAGGCAAAATCACCGCCGTGATATGCTGCAAGCCTTCCTCACGCGCAACATCTAACTGGCGTTTGAGCAGTTCGGTGCCCAGCCCATTCCCCTGAAAATTGTCACTGATGACCACCGTAAATTCAGCCGTTTTGGTGCCGTGAAGCTGGCTCATACGCGAAGCCGCGATAATTTCCGACTCGCCATTGGGCTGATTTTCATGTTCCGCCACCAGCACCATCTCGCGGTCATAATCAATAAAGCAGATCCGTGCCAGCCGTTCATGCGAAATACGCTGGCTCAGTTTTAGCGGGTCAAAATAACGCAGATAGACGGTTTCGTCAGACAGCGTTTCATGGAATTTCACCATCATCGGCTCATCTTCTGGTCGGATGGGCCGGATGGTAATCGGTGTGCCATTCCTGAGTGCCCAGTCGCCAATGTACTGGCTGGGGTAGGGACGGATAGCGGTTCGCGGCAATGTGGCTTCATCGGTGTCCGTTGGATGCAGCAGCACGCGCGCATCCAGCGCCAGCAAACGCTCTGGTGAGGCCAGCAGTGGGTTAATGTCAATTTCCTTAATCCACGGCTGCTCCACCACAATCTGACTGAAGCGCACCAGCAGTTGTTCCAGACCTTCCAGATCAACCGCTTTACGTCCACGCACGCCTTTCAACGCCTCGTAGATTTTGGTGTTTTCCATCATGCGCCGCGCCAGCGTCGTGTTGAGTGGGGGTAAGCCCAAAGCGCGATCCTTGAACACCTCGACCAGTGTGCCGCCGCTGCCAAACAACAGCACCGGGCCAAACTGCGTATCCACGCTGCTGCCGATAATCAGTTCATAACCATCCAGCTTGACCATCGGTTGGACACTCACGCCCATAAAATCCGCGGCGCTGGCCTTAGTTTCGACGGCGCTTTTGATTTCATTAAAGGCCGCTTTAACCGCCTCGGCATCGGCCAGATTGAGCTTGACGCCGCCAATGTCGGTTTTGTGGGTGATCGTCTCCGAGTGGATTTTAATCACCACCGGGTAACCGATCGCTTTGGCTGCTTCCACCGCTTCATCCGGCGTGGCCGCCAGACGGCTCTCCGTGGTCGGGATGCCATAGGCTGCCAGCACCTGCTTGGATTCATGCTCGGTCAGAATGGTGCGGCCACCTTCGCGAGCGTGGTTAATCAATTGCGCGACTTTCTCACGCTCCACGGCGATTTCGGTCAGGATGGGTGTCTGATACAGTGCTTTGAGGTTGTAGGTATAGCGCCACATATAATTGAACAGACGGGTCGCAGTGTCGGGATAGGCAAACGTCGGAATATTGGCTTTATTGAGGATCGCCTCCCCTGCCGAAACATCACTGCCGCCCATCCAGCTTGCCAGCACCGGCTTACCTTCAATGTGTGCATACGGCTTCAGATATTCCGCCGTTTGCGTCGGGTCGGACATCGCCTGTGGCGTGAGGATAATCAGCAGGCCATCACTGTTGGGGTCTTTGGCGGCAATTTCGAGAGATTGCGCGTAACGCTCCGGCCCGGCATCGCCCAGAATGTCAATCGGGTTGCCATGACTCCAGTGCTCCGGCAGCAGTTTGTTTAATTCTTCGATGGTTTCATCGGCCAGTTCAGCCAGTTGCCCCCCCTGCGTGATAAGGGCATCCGTCGCCAGCACACCCGGGCCACCTGCATTGGTGAGGATGCTCAGTCGCGGCCCCTGCGGACGCGGTTGCTTCGACAGCACTTCCGCCGTGTAGAAAATATCCGACATGCTGTTGACGCGCAGCACGCCGACGCGCCGGAAAGCCGCATCCAGCACTTCATCACTGCCGGTGAGCGAACCCGTATGCGAGGCAGCAGCCTGCGCAGCGGCTTCTGTGCGTCCGGCTTTAATCACAATCACTGGCTTGGTAAACGACACTTCACGCGCAGCCGACAGGAAAGACCGCGCATCCCCAACCGATTCCATGTAAATGACGATGCTGTTGGTACGCGGATCATCACCCAGATAATAAATCAGGTCGCCCCAATCGACATCAAGCATCGAGCCAATCGAGATAAACGCGCTGAAGCCGACATTTTCCTTAAAGCTCCAGTCCAGCACGGAGGTACACAGCGCCCCACTCTGGCTGATAAAGGCCACACTGCCCGGACGCGCCATTGCCCCGGCAAAAGTGGCATTCAACCCCGTCAGCGGACTCATCACACCCAGACAATTGGGGCCGATAATGCGCATGTTGCCTTCGATGGCATGCTCCATAATGCGCCGTTCCAGTTCGACACCTTCCGGGCCGCGTTCCTTAAAGCCAGCCGAGATGATAATCGCCCCGCGCACACCGACATCCACGCATTCCGCGATGATGTCCGGCACGGTCGGCGCGGGCGTGACCACCACCGCCAGATCAATCTGGTCACGGATGGAGCCAATGGTCGGGTAGGCTTTAATCCCCAGCACGCTGGAGCGTTTAGGATTGACCGGATAAACGGTGCCGCCAAACGGATTGCTGATCAGATTCCAGAGGATGGTACGACCGACGCTGCCGGGTTTTTCTGTCGCGCCAATGACCGCAACGGTCTTGGGCATAAAAATTGAATCCAGCGTCTGATATTTATAACGTGTATTCTCGCGCGGAGCTTCCTGTTGGTGCATGGTCACAGCTCACACTCCTTTTTGAAGTAACTTCAGATTACTCCCTAAAGATAACGCAAATTATGTCACTCCCCCACTACATTCTCCGGCCAAAGCAGCCGCAAAAAGATTGTTAACACCAATTCAACAAGTCTTGGCCAATATTTAATCACGTGGATAGATATGGCCTCTAGTCACACATCCCTGCCAGACTTTACAATGGATGAACTATCATCACACTGAGGCTTTGTATGCTGTCTCCTGAAATTCGCAGTAACTTGAAACATAACTTTACCGTTAATATCCTGGATGCCACTTTCTTCGGGGCTGGGATGGGCTTCGCGTCGTTTGTGACCATTATTCCGTTATTCGTCAACAGCCTCACTGACTCGACAACGATCATCGGCATTATCGCTTCACTGCATTTCATCGGCTGGCAACTGCCACAGTTGTTCACTGCTAATGAAGTCGCAGGTTTACGCATCTTCCGCCCGATGGTGCTGCGCCGTACCATCCATGAACGCTGGCCGTTCTTCGCCCTGGCGATAATCGCCCTGTTAATCCCGGTCATCTCCAAACAGTTGGCGCTGGCGCTGACCTTTATTATGGTCGCATGGCATTCACTGGGTGGGGGCTTTACTGCCACCGCCTGGCAGAGCATGATCAGCAAAATTATCCCGGAAGACCGGCGCGGTACGTTCTTCGGTGTGCAATCCGGCGTGGCGAATCTGCTGTCGGCTGGCACCGCTGTCATTGCCGGAGTAATCCTGCTCAATATCCCGTATCCGTATAACTTTGCGCTGTGTTTCTTCCTGACATCCGTACTGATGGCGATCTCTTATGTGTTTTTGTGGCGTGCGCGTGAGCCGGAACATACGCCAACCGATCAGGCCACCGGCCAGCGCCAGTTGTGGGCCAAATTGTGGGACATCCTGCAACGCGATGGCAACTTTCGCTGGTTTTTGCTGGCACGGATGCTCGGCCAGGTCGCGTATATGGCCGTCGGATTTTTCACCATCTACGCAGTGCGTCAGTACAACATGAATGAACAGACCGCCGGGGTCATGACGGGTGTGCTGCTGCTGGGTGTGACCGTGGCGAATCCGGTCATTGGCTGGCTGGGTGATCGCTTCGGCCATCGGCGGGTGTATAGTGCGGGTCTGGCGGTACTGGCCTTAAGCGCTGCACTGGCGATCTTCGCCCCGAATCTGAACTGGTTCTATGCCGTGTTTGGGCTGGCGGGATTTGGTCAGGCGGTATTGTGGACAACCACTATGGTGATGACGGTCGAGTTTGGCACGGAGGGTGAACGTCCCTATTATATCGGCCTGTCCAATACGCTGATCGCCCCGGCTACCATCCTCGCACCTGTGGCCGGTGGCTGGATGGTGGATGTAATGGGCTTCCATACGATGTTTGCGGTAGCAGTCACTGCCGGGATTATCGGTCTGGTGGTATTGCAGGCATTAGTATCCGATCCGCGTCGGCTGCGGCCAGTAGTGGTCGTTACTCCGGTCATCGCGGCGGATTAAATTCGCATTTGTAAACTCGACACGAACCTGTTTGAATATTGTAATTGGTCGAGATTTTTGGTTGGCGGACGTGAAAAATCACGTCCCCACACAAAGGTTTTTGCAGGTAGGGACAGCATTTTTGCTGTCCGTTAGTTTAATTCTCAATTCACAGACAGTTCTAAGAGGCTTACTCAAAGCCTCTTTTTATTTATGAGCAGATGCCATATAAATGCCCTTACGCTCGATATTCGCAGTATAATCGTTACCCATAGCATTAATAATTGAAAGAACTCAAAGTGAGAAAAGTGTGGCGGGTACTGCGAACAGCCATTGCGCTTGTGATCGCACTCTATGGCTTGGTGATGTTGTTTGGCGTGGCGTTTGATCAGTTTGTCCCGCCTGACAACGCGCGGGTTGAGCTGTTTAAGACGCTGTTTGAACTCCTCTTATGGCTGGCTGTTCCGCTGCTGATTGTCGTGCTGCTGCTGCGCACCTGGCGCGTCGTGGCGCTGATGATGGTCGTGACCATCGCTTTTGTGCTGACGTTTCTGCCCTATTTTATCCCGCGCAATCCCGCTACCTACCCGTCTGCACCCCATATCAAAATGCTGACTTTTAATACCGAGATGAAGCCGGATGAACTGGCAGATGTGATTCGCAGCACCGATGCGGATATTGTCGCCTTACAGGAAGTCAGTCTAGAAGTGGCGGATTTGCTGCCGGAGTTGGAAGATATCTACCCTTATCAGGCCGCCCATCCTCAACCCGACCCGCTGCGCGGTCAGGCTGTGCTCAGCCGTTACCCGATTGAGAGTGAGGAATATTGGGAATATAAGGATTTGCTGGCGACAATGGGACATCAGCGCGTCAGCATTGACTTTGAGGGTACCAGCATTGTCATCTACAATACGCATCCCTGGCCGGCGCTGGCCTTTGAAACTGGCTATGACGACGAGTCACATCGGGTCGCGATGGTGGATGTGATCGAACGCAGCCTGACCGAAGACGGCCCGGTGCTGGTGGTGGGTGACTTAAATATGACCGATGAATTTGGTGAGTACGATATGCTGGAGGAACATTACACGGACAGCTTCATTAATGCCGGAAATAATATTGGCTACACTTATCCCAACTTTAAGTTTGAGCCGTTCCCGCCGATGCTGCGGCTGGATTTTATCTGGCACAATGAATACTTTGTCAGCGAACAGGCGGTAGTGCTGTCGCAACATGGCAGTTCTGACCATTCACCGCTGTTGGCCACACTGGCCTTAGTAGAGCCGGAGTCCTAAGCTATCATCCGCCCTTATCATAGTAACGGCGGTGCTTAAGCTCGTCCGGTAGATTGGCTTCTGTGCCATCGTCTTTGGCGTAACCCAACTCTTTCATCAGGCGGGTTGGTGCGTTGCGCAGCTTCATCGGAATCGCCAGATTGCCGGTGCGCTGTACGTCTTCCAGCGCTTTAAAATAGGCTTCGTATGCTGTGCGATCTTTGGCCGCCAGCGCCATATACACCGTGCCATGCGCCAGATTGATCTGGCATTCGGGATAGCCAATCGTTTCGCAGGCTTTAAAGACTTCATTGGCGATAACCAGTGCTGTCGGCTGCGCCATGCCGACATCCTCACTGGCGAAAATCACCATCCGCCGCGCGATAAACAGCGCGTCTTCCCCCGCATCAACCATCCGCGCCAGATAATACAGCGCCGCATCCGGGTCACTGGCGCGCATACTCTTGATATACGCGCTGATAGTGTTGTAATGCTCGTCACCCGCTTTGTCATACCGCAGATGTTTGGATTGGAGCGCATCCCTGAGATGTTGCAGCGTGATCTCGCCATCTGTCCCCTGCCCCGCGTACAGCCGCGCCGTCGCTTCCAGCAGATTGAGCGATTGCCGCGCATCCCCGCTGGCATATTCCGCCAGAAATTCCTCGGCATCCTCTGCCAGATCAATACCCAGTTCACTGGCACCATGCCGCAGGATATTTTTGATGTCTGCCGTGGTCAGCGATTCCAGCACGAACACCTGCGCCCGTGACAGCAGCGCCGGGATCACCTCAAAGCTGGGATTTTCGGTGGTCGCGCCGATCAGAATAATCGTGCCATCTTCGACATACGGCAGCAGAAAATCCTGCTGAGCTTTATTGAAGCGGTGAATTTCGTCCAGAAATAAGACTGCGCCATTTTTTTGCGTTTCACCGCTATCCACCTGATCAAAGAGTCCCGCCTGCACCTGACTTTTAGCCTGAGATTGCTCGATCACGGCCCGGACTTCAGCCTTACCCGCGCTTACGGCGGAAAGCTGATAAAAGTGGCGATTGGTATGCGTCGCCAGAATACGCGCTAATGTGGTTTTGCCTACTCCCGGCGGCCCCCAGAAAATCATCGAGTGTAATTCGCCACTCTCGATCACCCGGCGCAGCGGTTTCCCCGGCCCCACCAGATGCTTCTGGCCGACAAATTCAACCAGATTCTGGGGACGGATCTGGTCAGCAAGGGGTTTTTGAGCGCTGTTCTGGGTCATCATCTGGCTTTCGTTTGCGGAAAATGGATTGAAGTGTAGCAGGTCGGATGGCCTGCAAGTATCGCAGAGGGCTTACAGGTGGTCAATGGGCTGTAGCCGTTTGTCAGTGCGATTGTTATAGTTAAGCTCAGATTCCGCTCGGTTTACAAACTGGCAAATTTAACGCTGTGTGCGCATGATTTTACTCGTATCCCAAGGAGTTTTATATGGACGTTAAACCCCCGGTCTTATTACCCCGCCCCCGTGAGGTCAATTTCTCAACCCAGGTGACTGCCCTGGCCGAAAAGCGGCTGATTGTGATACCTGATGCCGGATTATTGTTTGAGGCGCAGACTGCCGAACATGCCCTCGTCGAATTTTCCGGTGTGAACTGGACGATTGTAGCAGGCAGTGATTACGACAATACTGGCCTGGAACTGCGCATTGATCCAGACATGTCCCATGCACAGGGTTATCAACTGGTGATTGATAGCGAAGGCATCCGTATTCATGGTGCCGATGCCTCCGGTGTGTATTATGGGGTCTGCACACTGTGCCAGCTTTCTCAGCAATATGGTGATGCACTCCCCCATCTCACCATTCACGATTGGCCGGATTTTCCGGCGCGTGGCGTGATGCTCGATGTCAGCCGCGATAAAGTCCCGACGCTGCAAACGGTGATTGAGCTGGTCGATAAACTCGCCTCATGGAAAATCAACGAAGTTCAGCTCTACATGGAACATACCTTCGCCTATCAGAATCATCCTCAGGTGTGGGCGGAAGCCTCTGCTTTTACCGGGCAGGAAATTCTGGAACTGGATGCTTATTGTCGCCAGCGGCATATTGATCTGGTGCCCAATCAGAACAGCCTCGGTCACATGGAGCGCTGGCTTAAATTTGATCGTTACATTCATCTGGCGGAAACCCCGGATGGCTTCGACGCGCCGTGGCGCAAAAACAGCCCCCCCACCTCCCTGAATCCGATTGACCCCGGCAGCATCGAATTAATGGCCAGCCTGTATGATGAATTGCTGCCGCACTTTACCAGTAAGTTCCTGAATGTGGGTGGCGACGAACCTTGGGAACTGGGGCTGGGCAGAAGTAAAGAAGAAGTCGAGCGCATTGGTGAAGGTCGCGTTTACCTGGACTATATCCTTAAGCTGTATGAGGAGGTCCACAGCCGCAATCGCACCATGATGTTCTGGGACGATATCATCATCAAGTATCCTGACCTGATTCCGGAACTCCCCGGTGACCTGATTGCGATGGTCTGGGGTTATGAAGCGGATCATCCGTTTGATGAGCGTTGCGCCGCTTTTCTCGGCAGTAACATACCCTTCTATGTATGCCCCGGTACATCCAGTTGGAACACCTTCGCAGGCCGTACCGAGAACACCATCGGCAATCTGAGCAACGCCGCGATTAATGGCCTGAAGCATGGCGCGATTGGTTTCCTCAACACCGATTGGGGTGATCTGGGACACTGGCAGCCACTCCCGGCCAGTTATCTCGGTTTCGCGTATGGCGCGGCGGTTTCCTGGGCGGTGGATGCCAATCTGGAAATTGATCTGCCCCCGGCACTGGATCGCTTCGCGTTCAGAGACACCGCAGGCGTGATGGGTAAAGTTGCCTTTGAGCTGGGCAATATTTACCGTGTCCCCGGCCATTTCCGGCCTAACGGTCACGCGCTGGTAGATCTGCTGAAGGCTAAACCAGAGGATCTCGACCGCTGGCGAGAGGTCTATCACACTAATGGTGGCGAAGATGGCGAAACCTTCCGCGTTGCGCTGGGAAAAGTCGATGAGATTATGGCGCCCTTATCCAGCGCGAATATTCAGCGCAGCGATAGTGATCTGATCGTGTCGGAATATGAATTAGCGGCAGACCTCATCCGGCATGCCTGCCAGCGCGGATTGATGCTGTTTGATGAGGGTGAACGCTCTGGCGCGGAAATGGCCGCCGAACTGGAAGCCCTGATCGAGCGCTACAAGCAGAACTGGCTGGCGCGTAATCGTCCCGGTGGACTGGCCGACAGTGTGACCCGTTTTGAAAATGTGCTGAAGATTTACCGCGACAGCTAACTGAAATATAATTGTGGCTGGTTGAGCGCTAACGCTCGGCCAGCCATTTTTCGCGATTCGCCGCGCGGGCAATTTTGCCGCTTGATGTTTTGACCAGCCATTTATCTGCTACCAGATGCACATAACTGATGGTGACAGTGGTTTGCTGCGCCACGGTCTGACGGATGGCCTGACCAATGCTGCGCCGTGCTTCCGCGTCATCGGTATCGACCTCAGCCACCACCGCGATAATCTCCGTGCCTTCGCGCTCGTCCGGCACCCCAAACACGACCGCCCTGCCGGGATGCACGCCTTCAATCGTGTTGACAATCGCCTCGATGTCCTGCGGATAGACATTTTTACCAGCGTTGATAATCAGGTCTTTTGAGCGTCCAATGATATATACCTCGCCTGCCGCGATATAACCCCGATCACCGGTGAGATACCAGCCATCTGCCGTAAACGGATTCAGGTCTGGCCGTTGATAGTAACCATCCAGCAGACAGTTGCTGGAAATAGCAATTTCACCGACATGGCGCTCATCACAGGTTTGCCCCTGTGCATCCACTACTTTAACTTGAGTGCCAGCAATCGGCGCTCCACAGGAGACAATACTCATCGCATTTTCCGAGTCGGCTGCGAGCGGTTGCGCATACAGCGCATTTTCCAGCGCTTGACGATCCACCCAATCGACTGTCGCGGACTGCCCTATCGGTGTTTGTGTTACCGCGAAGGTATTTTCAGCCATCGCATAACTGTCCGTG
>JBBSQD010000094.1:0-21127 GCA_038258185.1 Aggregatilineales bacterium
AAGCCATTTTATGAGACGTATTGGTGGTCTTATTCAGAAGAATCGCAACAGCGCTTAAAAAACGCCATTCAAAAGGCCCTGAAGGGCGAAACCGTGCAATATAATGTACGTGTTCGCCTGAGTGATTATAATTATATTCTGATTGACTTCACGCTGGCACCGGTATTTGGCCCGGGTAAAAAGGTTGAATATCTGATTCCTTCGGGTATTGATGTCAATGAGCGCACCCGCCTGTCCATGCTGCTGGTGCAAGAGCAGCAGCGCATGGCGACCATTTTAAATAACATCCCCGGTATTGTGTTTGAAGGCACGCTGCACGCGGGTAGCTCAAGACCGATGAGTTATATCAGTGATTATTCGGAAAAAATGCTGGGATACCCGCCAGAAAGCTGGGCAAACGAACAGGAATTCTGGAAGCAGGTGCTTCACCCTGATGATTGGGAACGGGCAATCCAGGATGCTACTGAAATTTATAAATCCGGCAAACCGGGTGTACTTCGTTTCCGCTGTATCACCCATGATAAGCGTGTTATTTTTACAGAAGCGCTGATTACAGTCCTGACTAACGACGCGAATGAAGTTGTGGGCACTTGCGGCGTTATCATGGATATTACGGAACACAAGAATCTTGAAGATATGTTAGAGGCACAGGCCGAAGATCTCAAACGGTCGAACAAAGACCTGGAGCAGTTTGCCTACTTCGCTTCGCACGATCTTCAGGAGCCGTTGCGGATGGTCACCAGTTACCTTCAGCTTATAGAACAGCGTTATGCTGATAAACTGGATGATGATGGTCGCGAATTTATCAACTTTGCGGTAGATGGCTCGTCACGCATGAAACGCCTGATTAACGACCTGCTCACTTACTCCCGAGTCCAGCGCGATCAGAGCGATTACGCTCATATCAATGTAGAGGATATCGTGGATCGGGTTTTAGCGAATTTGAAACTGACTGTGGAAGATACCGGGGCGACGATTACACACGACCCCCTGCCCCAGATCACTGCCCATGAGGGTCAGATTTTCCAGCTATTCCAGAACCTGATCGGGAATGCGCTCAAATTCCGCCGAGACGTTCCACTGGAAATCCATATTGGCGCCCAGAAACAGGCTAACCAATGGATGTTCTCGGTCAAAGATAATGGGATTGGGATTGGGGAAGAATACACGGAGCGTATCTTTGTGATTTTCCAGCGGCTGCACAGCCACAGCGCTTATTCCGGCACAGGAATCGGGCTGGCAATCTGCAAAAAAGTCGTTGAAACTCATGGTGGACGCATCTGGATGGAATCCGCACTTGGACAGGGAACAACATTCTACTTTACAATACCGTATAGTGGAAAGAATACTTTTAAGGGCTATGAGCACAATGGAACCAGCAGAAATCTTACTCGTTGAGGATAACCCGGGCGATATCCGCCTGACACGAGAAGCGTTACGCGATAGTAAAATAAATAATAATCTCAGTGTGGTTGAAGATGGCGTGGAAGCAATGCGTTTTCTGAGGCGTCACGAAGAATATTCCCAGGCTAGACGACCAGATATTATTTTGCTGGATTTAAATCTGCCACGCAAAGATGGCCGCGAAGTGCTGGAAGACATAAAAAGTGATCCTGATCTCAGGCGTATCCCGGTGGTGATTTTAACCACATCCGATGATGAACGGGATATCGTGCAAAGTTATGATCTCCACGCCAACTGTTACATCACTAAACCTGTTGACCTTCAACGCTTTGTCGAAATCGTAAAAAATATTGAAGGCTTCTGGTTTAGCATCGTAAAACTTCCCCCGGATTGAGGACCATTCTATGCTTAGTGATATGGTGCGAATTTTACTCATTGAGGACAACCCCGGTGACGCACGACTTATCCGCGAAATGCTTCATGCCACATATCAGTCTAATCTAACGCTTGAGATCGTTTCTTCTCTGGAAGAGGCTACTGAGGAACTGTGCGAAGGTGTTGGCTATGATGTCATTTTGCTTGATCTTTCCCTGCCTGACAGCACCGGTCTGGAGACCTTGCTCAGAACCCATGCTCTGGCACCGATGACAGCGGTCATCGTGTTAACCGGCCTGGACGACGAAAAGCTGGGTCTTCAGGCTGTGAAAAACGGCGCACAGGATTATATGATTAAAGATGATGTCGAGATCAAATTACTGGATCGGGCTATTCGCTATGCGATTGAGCGCGAACAGATCGAAAGTGATCTGCGCCAAAGTCGTGAGGAGTATCGCTCCTTAATTGATGATGTGTTTGATACGTCGATGGTCGGTGTTCTCATTCTCGATAGTACGTTTACGGTCGCCTGGTGTAATGAAGCCACTGAGATTTATTTTGGCTTTCAGCGTGAGGACATCCTCGGTAATGACAAGCGCAAATTGATCGACGATAAGCTGAAGTGTATTTTTGCCGACCCCGATGATTATTCGGCGCGGCTACTGGCGGCTTATGATAATCAGGATTTTACGGATCGCTTCGAATGCCATGTGACCGCTGGTGAAAACCGACAGGAACGCTGGCTGGAACACTGGAGCCAGCCGATCCGTGCGGGTATCTTTAAGGGTGGCCGTATCGAGCAATACACCGATATTACCGAGCGTAAAGCACTCGAAGAGGCTGAACAACAGCAGCGCATTTTTGCCGAGGCCCTGCGCGACATTGCCACCATATTGACCAGCACACTGGACTTGGATGAAGTTCTGGAACGCATCCTGGCCAATATCGATGGTCTGGTCGAACATCATAAAGCGAGTATTACCCTGCTCGACCAGGCCGGCGCGCGCGTTGTCACCCGTCGCAGCCGGCTTAAACGTGATACGCAAGAGCTGGTGGCGGAAAATCTGCTGGAAATTGAGGATGCCAGCCTGCTCCAGCGGCAGCTTTCATCCCGTGATGTCATCGTCATCAATGACTTGTTTGCAGAGGACGAGTTTCGCCAGAACGCACGTAAAGCTAAAGTCCGCTCCTACATTGGCGTGCCAATTCGCTGGCAGAATGATTTGATCGGCTTTATGAATATTTTTGGCAACCAAGTGGATGGTTTTACCGAGGAAGATATTGAGCGCCTGAGAGCTTTTGCTGAACAGTGCGCGATTGCTATCCAGAATGCTAAAATCTACCGTCAATCACAGGAACTCGCCACGCTGGAAGAACGCCAGCGCTTAGCGCGTGACCTGCACGACTCGGTCAGCCAGAGCCTGTTTACTGTCAGCGCGATGGCCGAATCCGCTTTGCGTCGCTGGGATAAAGACCGTGCGCGTGCGCATGAGTTAGTCGAAGAAGTGCATCAGATGACGGTGACGGCCTTATCGGAAATGCGCATTTTGCTGATGGAACTGCGACCTGATTCGCTAACCAAAGTCGGCCTGAAGCAGCTTTTTGAGCAGTATTTAGGGCCTATCCAGAGCCGGCGCGGTTTTGAGCTGGATCTGGATATTGCTGAGGTGCCGCAACTGCCGCCTGACGTACAGATCACGTTTTATCGGATCGTTCAGGAGTCGCTCAATAACATAGAAAAACATGCCAAGGCGACGCGCGTAGCTGTTTCTGTACGTGATCTGATCGATCATCTTGAATTAGTCATTCACGATAATGGCCGCGGCTTTGATCGCTCGAAAGTAGCTGCTTCCAGCCTGGGACTAGGCATTATGCTGGAACGGGCAGATGCCATTAACGCCTCCCTGTCCCTTGAAAGCTCCCCAGGTGAAGGTACAAAAATCATCCTGACCTGGCCCAGAATTTAACCTATTTGAAAGAGTCAACTATGAGTACTTCAGAACCTATTCGTATTTTAATTGTGGACGATCATGATATGGTCCGCAAAGGACTTCGGGTTTTGCTCGAAGATTTTGATGAACTGCTGGTGGTGAGTGAAACCGGTGATGGCATGACTGCCGGTGATTTTTGCCAGCATAATGAGGTAGATGTGGTTTTGATGGATATGATCATGCCGCATATGGATGGGGTTGCGGCAACCAAACTGATCCGCGAAGTGTCACCCGATACCCAGGTGATTGCTTTGACGAGCTTTGAGAATGATGAATATGTCGAAAAGGCGTTAAAAGCCGGTGCTATCGGTTATCTGATGAAAAATATTTCGGGCACGAATCTGGCCGAGGCGATTCGGAAAGCACATAATGGCGAGTCGACCCTGGCGCCCGAAGCTGCACAAATTTTAATCCGTGCAACCACCCGCCCCTTACCGCTGGGGCACGATCTGACGGAGCGCGAACGGGAAGTGCTGGTCTATATGATTCAGGGACTGAATAATCGCCAGATTGGTGAACAGCTGGTCATCAGCAGCTCTACTGTGAAAAATCATGTCAGCAGTATTTTAAGAAAGCTAGAGACGACGAGTCGAACTCAGGCCGTGGCTCTGGCCGTTGAACATAAAATTATTGATTAGCACGTAACACGACGTGCAGGTTTGCCAGTTCAGTCAGGAACTGCAGTCTGAACCCGATGCATCCTCTGAGTTGTCCGGCTGTGTATGTCGCTCATATTCTCGAAAAGAGCGCGCCAGACCAGCAATTACCTCAGCGGCTGTTAAAAACATACCGCTGACTTCGGCATCATTGCTCTGTACTGCTTCTTTTCGAAACTGAGTGAGCAAAACGTACAGTTGCCCACGTGCTCTGGTGGTTTGATTTCTGCTTTGGTCGTGATCTGATGGAAGTACCATGTATGGGTGTCCTCATAACTTATGGTAAAACGCAGATAGTACATGAGGCACTGTGTTGTGTACTGCTCACATTAACCTAAAACTCAATACGCCATAGGAGCTTGGTGTGGCTTGATCCTATGGCGTGTTACACAAAAACAGGCCTGAATTCATTTTTAGGGCTGCTAGCTTAATTTTGCTCGACTTCACCGCGCCATGCACCTGTCTCGTGTTTTCGCTCTTCTATAAATGTTTTGAAACGTTGCATATCTCCGGCCATGCGCGACTTAACCACCCCCAGCGCAGCGCCGACATTTTCGATAAACCCTTCAGGTTCATAGTCAATCTGAAGCATCACCCGCGTGGTATCCTCATCAATCTTGTGAAAAGTCACGACACCCGCATGCGACGCGCCGGATGTGCTCGTCCAGGCAATACGCTGATCAGGGGTTTGTTCAGTAATTTTTGACAGCCATTCCTGGTCGGAACCCGCGATTTCTGCCCGCCAGCGCAGGGTGGTGTCCGTAAGCTGTTCTACGGATTCGACACCTTCCATGAACTGCGGGAATTCTTCAAATTGTGTCCACTGGTTATAGGCTGTGCGTACAGGTACATCTACATCAATTGAATGTTCGTAAGTTGACATTAAATACTTGCCTTTCGTTACGATAAGTCATTTTGTTTACTTATTCATCTTTACTTTAACAGTACGGCACATCTTTTGTATGAGGGACATAGGGCAACTTGATATAGGCCAGGTGGGGCAAATGCAGGGGGGTGATGATGAGAAAATTGAGGTGGATTTGGCAGGATGGTTGCATTTGACCACCCTGCCACATATGGATGGACAGGTCTTAACGCAGACGTGGTGTAACTGCGTTACCGACAAAATCATAGGGATAAGGACCGCTCATCGCGCTGACTTCGGTCAGCCGGGTGCGATGTTCCGTACTCAATGTCCAGTCCACCGAGCCGAGATTATCCTTCAACTGTGTCTGATTACGCGCACCGATGATCGGCGCGGTTACACCCGGTTGATCTTTCACCCAGTTCAGTGCCACCTGTGCCGGAGATTTGTCCAGTTCTTTGGCCACTTCTAGCAGGACGTCAATCACGTTCCAGGTGCGCTCGTTATTATATGAATCCCACTTTTCCGTCCAACCTTCTTTGGTGGCCTGTGCTAAACGGAAATCTTCGGGCAGATCATCGGGGTTCATATTGCGATGATACTTGCCACTCAGCCAACCACCGCGCAGCGGACTCCACGGGATGATGCCCACGCCCTCATTCTGGCACAGTTCGACAATTTCCCATTCCAGCGAGCGATCCAGCAGATTATAAAGCGGTTGCAGACAGCTAAACGTCTCCCACCCCATCTGATTGCTGATGTCCACCGCTTTTTGCAGTTGGTAGGCTTTGTAATTGCTCGCGCCGATATAGCGGACTTTGCCGCTTTGCACCAGTTGATTCAGCGTGGAGAGGGTTTCTTGCAGCGGTGCACCGGGGTCCCAGCAATGCACCTGATACAGATCAATATAATCCACCTGCAAACGGCGCAGACTCTGCTCCACACCGTCGAGGATGTGCTTGCGGCTGAGGCCGACTTCGTTCACACCGTCGCCCATCGGGAAACGCACTTTGGTGGCGATAATATAATCTTCACGGCGTTTGGTCGCCAACCAGCGCCCGACCACCTCTTCACTGATGCCCCGGCTATAGACATCAGCCGTGTCGATGAAGTTGCCACCGGCCTCCGTAAATAAATCCAGCATTTCAAAACTGGTGGCTTCATCGGCTTCACGGCCAAAAGTCATCGCGCCGAGGCACAATTCACTGACCTTGAGTCCGGTTTTACCCAGGTAACGATAATTCATAAAAATTTCCTTTGTAGACAGTAATCAATTTGCTGCGAGGAACCGCTGTATAAAATCAATTTTGCCTCACTTGGGGCGCTGGCGCAATTGATCCCGAATACAATCAGGTCTGTGTGGCAGTATGTTTAGCATATTCTAATGGCGTCAGGCCGACAATCGTTTTGAAGTCCTTGATGAAATGTGCCTGATCGAAATAACCCAGGCTCACGGCCAGCTTTGCCCAATCCAGCACTTCGCTCTCGGCCAAGCGCTCCGCCGCTTCGTGCAGACGATAGCGCTTAATCACCCACTTGGGGCTGACCCCCACATAATGCTGAAACAGGCGCTGCATGCTGCGTTTACTGATGCATGTATACGGCAGAATATCATCGACATGGGTGATTTTGTGGTCAGCGATAATGCGATCGATTAGCTGATTAATCAGTGTTACCTGCTCATCTGGCTCCGGCAGATGCTGACGCATAAAATCCTCGAAAACTTCGATCATTTTTTCGTGGCTGGGCTGGCTGAGGATGCAATCTTCAAGGGTGCAGGCCGCCTGTCCAAAAACTGCTTCGAGTGGGATTTCGCCATTGGTGAAATCCGCCACCGATGACTGGATAAACGGGTAAAATCCACCGGGTTTGAACTTGATGCCAAACACCTGCCCCTCCCCTTCCAGCAAACGATCAAACTTCCCTGTCGCGACTCCAAAAATGGCGGATTTGCCGCGCTCGAAGACCAGATTAACGCAGGGATACGGCAGCGTTTGTGACACATACGGCGCCTGTTCGCACAGATCTCAATGGATAATCCAGTAACGCTCGATAAAAAAGCCCAGATCATGGGCGGGTAAATAGCGTGAAAGCTGGAAATTCTTCGCGCCCAGTCTGGGATTCAGAATCCCTTTGGCTTTCTCAACTTTTGTATGGGTCATGATCTGCTTGTGCACTCAAAAACCTTATCCGAAACTTTATCTCAGTCTAGCACAAAATTTCTGATCTGGCGCGTTTTTACAATCCTTTTTCAGCAGAACAGACTATGATAGAGTTTCAATATCCCAGATAAAGGACGAAATCATGAATCGCTTTATGGAAGAAAAATGGTCATGGATTGAAGGCTGTAACGGCATGCGTACACTGTTGCTCGACAGTCTGACGGATGCGGATCTGGCCTTCAGCCCCGGTGGAAGCGCCGTCAGCCTGGGGGCTTTGTTCCGTGAAATGGGCGAGATCGAATATTCCTATCTGCAATCGCTGAAGACTTTTACCCAGGATTGGTCGTATCGCAATACTGACGCGGGGCTGGAGAGCAGCATCAGCCAGCTTAAGGCGTGGTTCACAAAAATGGATGATGAGCTTAAAGCCGTTGTCGAAGCCTTCTCCAATGAAGAACTGAAAAAAGGCGTGGATCGTTCCGGTTATCCGATGCCCGTTGAAACACAGCTTGAAGTTTACCTGCAGGCGATGTTGATTATCTTCGGCAAAGCCACGGTTTACTTCCGTGCGATGAACAAGCCGCTGCCGGAAACCGTCGAACAGTGGATCGGCTAAAAAGTAAACGTCCCCCTGCAGGGGGACGTTTTCAATACCGATTAATGATATTCGGGCAACCAGTCACCATGTGCTTCAATCAGATCATCCACCAGATGCCAGATCTGGTCGAGGCTGAGTTCAGCCGAGGTGTGAGGGTCGAGCATGGCCGCATGGTAGATATGCTCACGTTTGCCGGTTAAGGCGGCCTCTACGGTCAGCGCCTGCACATTGATGTTGGTCTGCATCAGCGCGGCCAGATGCGGCGGTATGGCGCCGATCTTGGTGGTCTGGATGCCGTTTTTGTCGACCAGACAGGGCACTTCAATCGAGCAGCCATCCGGTAAATTGTCGATAATCTGCCGGTTGGGCATGTTGCCGTAAATGGTGCGCGGGATGCCGGTTTCCATACTGTGGATAATCAGCGATCCATATTCGACACTGCGCTCGACTTCCAGCGGCTTGCTCTCGTCTTCCAGATCCGAGCGCATCATCTCCCATGCAGCAATCTGATTCTCGCAGCGGGTGATGTATTCATCCAACGGAATATGGAACTGCTCGATCATTTCCGGACGGTCACGCTTGATAAACCACGGCACGTATTCGCTGAAATGTTCGCTGCTTTCGGTGACGAAATATCCGAGGCGCTTGAACATCTCATACCGCACCTGATTCCATTCCGGTACGCGGCCTTCATCCACCACTTTCTGAATCAGCGGGTAAAGATTTTCGCCGGTACTTTTGCGCTCAAATTTGAGGTAAAACGCCATGTGATTGATGCCAGCGACATGGTAGTTGATGTCCTCAATCGGCACGTTAATATCCCAGGCCAGCTCCTGCGCAGTGTGCGGCACACTGTGGCACAGGCCGACGGTCTGAATATCCGTCGCGCGGCTGAGCGCCCATTGATTCATACACATGGGGTTCACGTAGTTGATGAACAGAGCATTCGGGCAAAGGTGCTCCATATCTTTGGTGATATCGACCAGTACCGGAATCGTGCGCAGACCGCGCATAATGCCGCCGATGCCAAGTGTATCGGCAATCGTCTGGCGCAGGCCGTATTTCTTGGGGATTTCAAAATCGATCACCGTACCCGGCTTATAACCCGCCACCTGAATCATGCAGATGACATAATCCGCGCCTTTGAGCGCGGCGCGGCGATCCGTCGTGGCTTCGATGGTCGGGTTGGAACCCAGCGTCTTCGCGATTTTGTGCGCCACCACTTCGGAGGTTTTTAGCCGTTCAGGGTTAATATCCATCAGCGTGAGCGTGGCATCAGCCATTTCCGGGAAGCCGAGGATATCCCCCATCAGATTCTTGGCGAAGACTGTACTACCTGCGCCGATAAGCGTAATTTTGGGCATTATTGTTTCCTTTCTGGAACACTACTCATCAATCAAACCACATCAGAAGAAACTAATACGTATTAGTCAATATACTCAGACGGATTTTATCCGTCTGAAATGAAACTGCTGTAAATTTTAGCGCGTGATCGTCACCCAGGTATCCGGCTCAATCTCCGACAGACGCGTGGCACCGCCATCGCGCCAGTAGACCTCGATAAGCTCAATAATACTATCCGCTGGTAGCCCGAAATGAACGCGGGTCGAATCACCGGAAAGATAACCGCTGGCGGCCTGCACATCGCGCTGGTACACTCCGGATGTAGTATGCAATACCACACGCGAGCCCAGCGCAAATTCATTGGCAATGCCCTCACGGCGCAGATCAACCGTGAGATTATTTCCACCACAGACGCGATTTTCAAAGATAAGCGATGGCGAAAGCAGATTGTTGACAACAATATCCAGGTCACCGTCATTATCCAGATCAGCCATAGTCATACCGCGACCGCTATCGGTCACGCCCAGGTTCCAATCCGCATCCGGCACAAACGCCGCCCCGCCGACATTGCGCAAAGCCTGATTTTCCTCGACCAGTTCGTTACCCGGCAAATGCCCGAACAGATCAGATGCGATCATGCCATTGACGACGTACAGATCCAGAAAACCGTCACTGTCCAGATCACCAAATTTAGCTGACCAGCTCCAGCCTGTCGCACTCAGGCCGACTGCTTCGGCTAGATTACTATAGCCGCCACTGGCAGGCATTTGCAGCACATTCGCCATCACCTGCGGGTCATCTTCTGGCATCGGCATGGACATCATCTGTTGCATGACTGGCGCCCATTCGGCCTCAGTTTGCGGGTCGTCATTGTACGGATGCATATCCGCCGCGTAGACTTCGATAATGCCATTGTTATCAATGTCTGCCGCGTCAAAACTCATTGTGCTGTGAGTGGTCGTGCTGAAGGGGCTAAAGGGGACCCACGCATTATCCGCATACTGCCAGAACTGATCTTCCAACGCGAAATCATTCCCTACGCCGATCTCAAGCTGACCGTTGGCATCAATATCCGCCAGTAAAATCGCCAGTGCCTGTGACCGATCGGCTAATCGCAGCGAGGTAAATGTCCCATCTCCCTGATTGGTGTACAGGTAAACGCCTGCCCCACCACCGAGCATAAAGTCATTGCTGAGGATGCGCTCCAGCTCGGCATCATATGAGCCCGCCACCAGATCGAGATCACCATCGTTATCGACATCGCCCCAGTTCATGGCGTAAGCCGGTTTATTCACTCCGCGCAATGGGCTGAATATAAACTCATCGTTGCCCTGATTGCGCCAGAAAGACGGTGCTGCCAGTTGGGTCGTACGTACGATGTCCAGCAGGCCATCACCATCCACATCGACGATATTCACCGCGCGGGTGCGTCCCGGCGCATCCAGAATTTGCTTGCGGAAAGTCAGGCCGCCCTCGTTCCAGAAAATCGAGTCCGGGCCATCCAGATTGCCCAGCACGATATCCAGCAGACCGTCATTGTCCAGATCGTTCACCGCGACGCCGGAGCCGTTACTTTCAAACATGCTGACCGGGTCTTCATTCACCGTCGTGATATGATCCAGCGGCTGCGTGGCAAAACTGCCGTTACACACCCCGGTCTGATGCGGTACGGACTGCACGGTCGCTTCCTGTGCGTTTAATGGTAAAACGCTTGCGCAAACCACGCATAATAAACCTGCTATTTTCCAATATTTACGTAACAACCCGTTTATCTTTTCTCTAGCAATACAATATTTTATGGTGCAGACGGCGCGAGATCGTAAATGGTCAGACCGGGGCCAGCATTCGGACGTGTGATCTCACGGATGACTTCGCCGGGAGCTGACGCGGGCGCATAATCAATTGCCTCTAAAATCGCGTAGGTGCCTGCCTGCTGCGACTCTGCCAGCAGTTGACTCAACACCTCACGGTCATCGCCATTCGGATTCAGATGCGGACAACTCACGGGCAATTGATCCAGCGTGATGTAATACAGGCTGAGGCAGTTGGCGAAAATGCCGATCACCTGCTGCGGCTGTCTGGCTTCCAACTCAGCGATAATTTCATTCAGCCCTGTCCCTGATGATTCCGAGGTCAGATACTGTCGGTAATCATTGTCCGGCACCTGTAAATCCAGCGGATTGCGATCCGCGGCCAGCGCGAATGGCAGCCAGATGACCAGACCCAGTGCGATTACGCCTGCCAGTAACATCCCTTGCCAGCGTGGAGGCCAGCGCAGCATCCAGCCACCGACCACAACCGCCGCACAGATCAGCAGTAGCGTGACCGGAGTCATCAGATGCCGGGTATCGGGCCGATTATTCAGCCAGTAAATCAACAGCGGTAACAGCGCAATCGCAGGTAAAAAAAACTGCTTTCGCCAGACTGCGATCACCGCCAGAATCAGCAGCAGACTTAACCCCACGACCCCGACAAATCCGCTGACATTGGTAAATGTGCTGCCTATATTGACCGGAATGCGACTGGCGAGTGTGGCGAAAAAATCACCTTCACCAGTGCCGCGCAGCAGATAGAAAAAGACATCATAACCGCGCCAGCGTGCGATCAGCACAAACACCGCGCTGATACTTACAGCAGTAAATAATGCAACTCCCGCCCATTGCAACCGCTCTCGCCAGGTTGTCGCAGCGGGAAGCCTCAGCAATAGGACCGCGCCGATGGGAATAGCCAGATAGGGCAGCGCCGACACTTTGGCGATAAAAGCCGCTGCCAACAGGCCACCCACCAGCAGCGCATCGGTCAGGCTGACGCGCCGTGTCAAACGACAGGTGATCGCCACGGCCACGATGACCAACGCATTCGATACGGGGTCGGTCAATGCCATGCGTTCAAAGAACATATGATAGGTGCTGAAGCTGTACAGCAACCCGGCTAAAAGCCCCGCCCACTGCCCTGCCAGCAAGCGACCAATAGCCATCGCTGCTGCGAATCCCGGCAGAACAGCCAGCAGCGTCGCAATCCGTGCGACGTAAACCGCCGCGCTGTTGCTGTATGGCTGGAAAAGTGTAAACCACCAGATGGTAAGCTGCCGCCCTTCATCCGAGTGTGCCAGAATGCCCTCGTCCACGACTTGCCGCGCAAAGTCGATGTGAAAGACTTCATCAACAAACGGTGGAAAGACCTCCAGTGCGATCAAGCGTGATGCCCAGAAAAACAACATCAGGCCAGTCATCAGCAGCAGTAAACGGGGTTTCGTCAAAGGCAAAATAGGATTTATCCTTTATCAGTCAGGCATAAATATATTTGTATAATACCTGAACCCTGACCTGAGATGGAGTGACAAAACTGTATCCCTCCCCGTCTTAAAAATTGATGACTTAAATCTGATTAAAAACTGCCGCCCTTTTCAGGACGGCAGCGGTGTAACCGTAACCCTAACTGGCTGAGTGTAGGATTGGGTTGATAGATTTTAGCTTAGGGGAACAGGTCATTGACCTCAGCATTAGCGGCTTGCAGCGCGCTGGCCGCATCCACTGAACCCAGGCCGATGCTATCCATGGTTTCGTCCATGATGGTGGCGATTTCTCCACCGTAGTCGGTAATCGGGAACAGGAAAGTACCGCCTTCTTCGTCCGCCTGCTCGACAAACGCGCTGACATCAATGCCTGCGTCTGCACGAACCTGCAATGAGGTTGCAGCGGCTTCCGGGATGGCCGGGAAGACCACGCCGGATTCACCGATGATGTTCTGGCAATCGGCTGAGGCCAGGAATTTCACCCACTCCCAGCTTTCTTCCACGTGTGGTGAGCCAACCCAGATCGAGTCCGCCAGACCATTGAACATGGAACTGCGACCTTCAGGGCCGATGGGCAGACGGCCAAAGCCGACCGGGAAATCACTGCCGACATAGGTGCCAATCATCCATGAACCGTCGATCACCAGAGCGATATTGCCCGCCTGGAACAGACCTGAACGGCCTAAACCAGTTTGTTCTTCTAATTTGGGCGAGTAGCCTTTTTCCAGCCACAGATCCGCCATCCATTGGATGGTTGCGGCCAGACGTGGATCATCATAGTAGTATTCGTCGCCCCATACACCGTTGTTGAAGACGAAACCGGTGCTGGTCGCGAACATGCTCCACTCGGTCTGACCATAAGCGCCGCCCATACCGTTACTGGTAAAGCCGTACTGCACGACGTTATTGGGGTCAAAGTCCGGGCTGAGGCCGTTGTTGCCATTGGCATCAATCGAGAGTTGGGCGACTACTTCTTCAAAACCACCGCCATCCTCAGGATTCCAGGTCCATTCTTCCATGACTGCGGGGTCAATGCCAGCAGCTTCCAGCAGTTCGACATTGTAAATGACTGAGACAGTGTCCCAGTCCTTGGGCAGCCCATAACGGCCACCGTCTTTGGTCCATAGATCAGCCAGGCCCGGATAATAAATATCGGTGGCGATCCCTTCCGCATCAATCATCGGCTGGAGATCAACAAGCTGTTGCAATTCAACAAATTCGGGATAACGTGCCAGATGGTTAGTGAACACATCAGGTGCATCTCCGCTGATAAAACCAGTGGTGATAGCTGTCCAGTAATCATCCCAGCCCAACTGCTCAACATTGACCTGAATATTCGGATTTTGCTCGGAAAACAGTGCTGCACATTCCTGATAAGGTGGCAACTGGTTGGTATCCCAGAGCGAATAACGAATAGTGACCGGTTCCTGTGCCTGGGCAAAGCCCGACATCATCAGAACCATGATCGCTGTGACGAACACCACAGGGAGCGATCTGCGATTAAACATAAGTGTTTCTCCTCTAATATTCTTGGAAATGACTTTACTATCTGTTAAGCACTCAGCCAATAATCTAACCACAGGGAAAATCCCCTGATGATTACTTAAAACCGGAAAACTGAATTGAATCCACGACCTTGCGCCCAAAAAAGATGAAGATCAGGGCTGTGGGGATGACGGCCACAATCGTACCGGCCATCAGGCCAGTCCAGTCTGGCGCGCCCTGCGGAGTCTGCGAGCGGAAAATACCGAGCGCAACCGTCAACACACGCACGCTCTCATCCCGCCCGACCAGCAGCGGCCACAGGTAATCATTCCAGGCACCGATGAAAATCAGCAGCCCCAAAGTCAGCAGCGGCCCACGGATGAGCGGCAGCGCCACCCGCCAGAAGATGCCAAAGTTGGAGGCACCGTCCAGCTTGGCAGCTTCTTCCAGATCTTTATTCAGACTAAGGAAGAACTGGCGCATGAAAAACACCGCAAAGGGCGTCATGAAGAATGTCGGGGCGATAATCCCCTGAATAGTGCCGATCCAGCCTAACTGACGGATCAATACGAAATTGGGGATGAACAACACGATGCTGGGCACCATTAACCCCATGAGGAAAACTAAGAAAATAATGTCACGCCCCGGAAACTTAAAACGCGCAAAGGCATAAGCGGACATAGAACTGAAGATGCACTGACCCACCGTAATCAAACCAGCGACCAGGAAGGAATTGCGCATATATAACCAGAAATTGAGTGTGCCCATCGAGATATTGGCACTCTGACCCACCATTGAACTGGCGTCGATCAGGCCAATAACGCGGGCGATATTATCGGTGGTCGGGTCTACCGGTAATGCCGAAGCGACATCGCTATACACTTTGCCGGGACTGGTCAGCGCGGTTCGCAGCACCCACCACAACGGCAGGATCGTAATCAGTACAATGACCCAGATCACCACCCACATCATTACCCTGCCCCAGTCAATAGAGGTGAGTGTACGCATCAAGGTGGATTGCTGGTTTGTGTTTGTTTGTGTTATAGAAGCCATAATTAATCTCTCTTATCTACTCATTCACATTCCAGCAGGTTAACTGTAATCAGCCAGGTCAGACTGGTTGCCCCGCAGATAGCGAAGCTGCACAATCGTGACGGTAATCAGGATCATGAACAACGCGACTGATGCCGCGGTAGCCATGCCCATATTAATGCGCCGCTCAAACACCTGTTCATAAATGTAGTAGATAATCACGCGGGTGGCGCCAGCCGGGCCGCCCTGTGTGGTGATGGCTATCGTATCGAAGATCTGGAACGAGCCGATTACGGAAGTTACCAGCACGAAAACCAGCACCGGTCGCAGCAGCGGCAGTGTGATCTTACGGAACTGCGTCCAGGCACTCGCCCCATCAATTGACGCTGCTTCATACAGCGATTTGGGGATAGTCTTCAAACCAGCGAAGACCAGAATGGCTGTGTAGCCTGCATGTCGCCAGATATTAATGCCGGCGATAGAGGCAATCGCCTGATCGGGTGAGCCCAGAAAGGGCTGCTGCGAAATCCCGACACCTTTCAGCAGCACATTCATAATGCCCAGCGAAGGATCGAGAATCCACAACCACAACAGGCCGACGACCACATTCGGCAGCAGCCAGGGCAGTACCAGAATGCCACGCAGGAAAGCCGAATTCTGGATGCGATCCATAAGCACAGCGATGAGCACAGCCAATACAGTTTGCAAGGGGATATTCCACAGCACATAGAGCAAGGTCGTACCCAGCGCGCGCCAGAATCGGTCATCTGCAAACAGAGTCTCGTAATTTTCCAGCCCCACGAATTTCGCATCCGTGAGCAGGTTCCACTCTGTAAAGCTGATCAGCACGCTGCGTATGGCCGGGACGGCGAAAAACAGCGTGAAGCCAATGACACTGGGGAGAATAAACAGATAGGCCAACACCGCCTCATTGTCGAGCAAACGAGTGAGAAGACCCGGTTTGTCTCTGGCGGCGGGTGGGGAATATATTCGTTCGGCTTGGCTCATCAAGGACTCCTTTAACAATAATTTTTCTAAAAGGTCAGCCTGAAACGCACTGTTGTTTCCTTACGCTTGCTGCTTTAAGTGATAACCGCATGAATCACGGATAATAAGCTCGGTATCCAGCAGGATATGCTTCTGGGGCAGCGGTTCTTTATTAATAAGCGCGAACAGCATCTCCCCTGCCCTGCGCCCATGTTCGATATCGGGTTCGTACATGGTGGTCAGCGGTGGTGTGGCATACCGCGCCAGCCGCACATCATCAAATCCGGTCACGGCGATATCTTCAGGAATGCGCAAACCGTGTTCCTGAATAGCGGCCATCGCGCCGAAAGCCATCATATCGTTCATAGCATAGATCGCTGTGGGCAGTGATGAAACTTCGCGCAGTAATTCCTGCATGGTGTGATAGCCGGTTTCGGGATCAAAAGCACCATAGCGGATCAGGCTTTCGTCGCATTCCAGGCCATTTTCCTGCAAGACCCGGCGATAAATCTGCTCGCGTGTCTCCACATGACCATCGTGCCCTTTGGGTGCATAAGAAATGCAGGCAATCCGCCGATGCCCCATGCTGATAAGGTGATTCATAATTTTGCGCACACCGCCAAACTTGTCCACAGTGACCGAGGCAATGGCAGGACTCCAGTTGTCCAGCGTGACAACCGGAAAGCCATCTTCAACATAGGGTAATATACGCTGAAGCACATCATGGTTGGGGAAAGCGTGATTAACAATCATGCCACCTACTGCCTTACCCTGAATCAGATCACTAAAGGCGTTGGGGTCGGTGCTGTCTTCGATGAGTTCAACGAGGATTCGATAGCCATACTGGCGCGTGACCTGCGAAATGCCTGTCAGCACATTGGGAATATATTCGTCAATAAAAACCTGATTATGGGGCTGCACCAGCACCAGACCGATGTTGGTCGCATGGCCTTTGGCCAGTGACCGGGCGGCGGCGTCCGGTACATAATTCAGATCGCGCATGGCCTGCAGAACGCGCTCACGCGTTTCCTGGCTGATATTAGCGCTTTCCACATTATTAAGTACAAATGAAACCGTGGTTTGGGAAACACCGGCTCTTTTAGCAACTTGTCGGCTTGTAACACGTCTTTTTGGCATAGGTCTAGTTTCAAATAAATAATTTACTAATGCGTATTAGTTAACTGAGAATAACGTATGGCGAAATCGTTGTCAAGCAGATCTCGCCATGTTTGTTACATTTGCCCAAATGATTATTATAGTCCGCTCTGGACTCGGGCCACAATCTGATCGAGCGTATCCATCTTTTCAACGGTCAGATCCGGGTCGGGGATATACACATTAAACTCGCTTTCGACATATACTGCCAGTTCCGCCAGTGAAAACGAATCCATCAGTCCATTGGAGATGATGCCTTCATCATCCGCAAGGACATAATCTTCGTCGCGGATCAATTCGCGGGTGATATACGTCCGTAGATTTTCACGTATTGCTGCTGCATCCATCTTCAGTTCCTTCCGGCGCTGCCGGTTAATTATCCAGTTCTAAAAGCGCACTGCCCACCCTCTGCGCCAGAGTGTGCATACCGTCCGCGGTCAGGTGTACCGGGCTGTCGGTAAATTCGCCCGCTGCAATCGCATCCCACACATCGACATAACGCCAGTTATTCTCGCTTGCCTGTTGAGCGAACAACTCACGAAAGGCATCATACGCCCAGCGCGGATACCAGAAATTATAACGCAGGTCGCTGTTTTCACCGTCCGCGATAAAAATCGGCTCATTGACCAGCAGCAGCGGCACCTCCCCTGCCCTCTCCACCCCGGCGTTGATGACATCAAATGCCAGATCATCGGAGGTCAATGCTTGCGGTGTGTCATAATTCAGCCAGCTCATGTCTTCGTCAAAATCATTTGCCCGCAGGTCATAATCTTCGGGATAAAGCTGATCAATGCCGGTGACAGCCCACATCACGCCGTAGAATTGCAGGCGCAACCAGTCCGCCAGTTCACGTCGCTGACCGATAATCGTGCGCCCCATAAAATCCGACTCGGTCAGACGCGTGTCGTCAGCGTCCAGCAGCAGATCAACCTGCGCGATCAAAGCCCGAACACGCGCGGCATTCTGCTGGACAAGCGGCGCGTCTAACTGGCGCGAACGATTAAATGATTGCAAAGTCGTCAGCCAGATAATCGCGTCCGGCTGATAATTCATAGCTTCATCCAGCAGCAGCAAATCTTTAGTAAGCGACAGAATCGGATGGCCGAGGTTATAGGCACGGACACGACGGCCATCCACCAGCGTATAGGCTGCCGCGTTAATCTGTCCGGCCAGCGTTTCATCCGGCGGCAGCAGAATCCCCCAGGTGCCGGAGTCGCCGATTAAGATCACGCGATATTCATCCGGCGCTTTTGCTTGGCGGATTTCATGCGTGGCGAACATCGTCTCAATGCTGTTGATGCTGAGGTTATACGCAGCGGGATTTTCACCATAGGGCAAACGCTCACGCCCCGGCAGCAGCGTGTTATGCAGCGTCAATTGACCGATCAGCGGCAGTGGCTCCATAAGTGCATACGCCACATTCAACACTATAAACAACAATGTCGCCTTGATCAGCACCCGTGCCACAAAGCGCCAGTTATAATCGTCCAATCTATCTGCCAGCCATTTCCAGTTCGCCATGCGCTTATTGCAACCCCAGCAAGCGAGCAAATACCGACCCGGCCAGTGTCAGGTCTGGCAAGGCGAACCACACCCAACCGAGGGCGACATAGTGAAAAGTCAGCACCACCCCACCGAGGGTATAGGCCTGTTTCCAGCGCGGACGCTCATTCAATCCGCGATACCATTTGCGGGTACGGTCACTCCACATTTTGTGGATAAACAATGCCAATCCATGCCACACCCCCCACACGAAAAATGTCCAGCTAATACCATGCCACAGGCCGATGACGATCATCGTCGTCAGGTGGCAGATGAGCAGAATCACGTCAGTGGAGGGGCGCTGTTTGCGGCGCAGCAGGGAACGTGACAGCGGCGTAAAAATATAAAAGCGTACCCAATTAGTCAGCGTCATGTGCCAGCTTTGCCAGAACAGCGTGATATTGTTTTTGAGATAGGGCCGGTCGAAGTTTTCCGGCAGGCGGATTCCCAACAGAATGCCGATGCCAATCGCGATATCACTGTAGCCGCCGAAATCAAAAAACAGCCGGAACGCATAAGCATACAGCAGCAGCCACAATCCCAGCGCCGACTCCGCTTGCTGCGCTTTGGTGGCATCCAGCGCGATCAGCGCCAGTGTGTCCGCGATTACAAATTTCTTGAACAGCCCCACTGTAATCCGCACCGCCCCCTCAGTGATGCGGCTGGCATCCAGCCCACGTAAACCCGGCAGTGCTTCCCAATCGACTATAAAGCGTCCGGCGCGGTCAATCGGCCCCGCGGTATAAGCTGGGAAGAAAATCACATAGGTCAGATATTCCCCCAGACTCAGCGGCGGCAAAATGCCGGTCTGATGGTCACGCAGGGTATGGATCAAGCGGAACGCCACATAGGAGAATCCCAGCCAGCCCAGATCCACCATGCTGGCGAGGCTGGTATCCTGCCCGACCCCGGCGCGCAATATTACGCTGATAGACCGTGCCAGCGGCTCCCATTTAATGAGGATAAACAGCCCGACCAGAAAGATGATTCCGGCGTTTTGCCAGTTCGACCACGTGCGCCAGCGTCGTACAATCAAAAACGTCAGCGCGAAGATCAGAATCAGCACCAGAATTACGGTGATGATTTCCGGTGGCCGTGATGCGGTCAGACGTACTTCCGCTGCCAGATAACGATTGGCTGCCAGCAGCAGTACCAATCCAATAATAACACCCAATGTCAGCCGGTCATCACGCCCCAGATAGGGTTCTGGTGGATCGGGCTGTCGCACCAGCAGCCAACACAACACGGTGATAATCAGTGTCAGAGTCGGCAGCCAGAAATCGAGATAGCGTATGCTCAAAGATGGTTGCAGCCAGTAGATGGCTACCACACTGGCGATCATCAATGCCCAACCGCGCCAGCGAGCTGGGACAAGGGCGGCATAGAGCAACGCACCGACTCCAAAAATACCGACATCAGCCAGAGTCACGCCGCTAAAACCCCTGGTAAATCCACTGCGGCGCGCTGTCTGTGGTGACAATGATCAGCAAAATGACGATGAGGCACAACCCCAGCGCAAACAGATTTTCACGCGAAAATAAACGCTGCAACATCAGATGACCTTAACCGGCTTCACCACACCACTTCCATTCACCATCTTCCTCGGCCACGCGGTAACTCACCAACGGGAAACTGGTATTTTCGCCAGCATAATCCGCGATAATCTCCCCGCTGCAACTGACCACATCCTGACCGTCAACACGGTTACAGGTCATGTCTTCGACTTCGACACCCGTTACACTCTGGAAAGTACGGGTTTCCATGTCAGCCGCCGCCTCCATTTCGCTACACAGTAAACTGCGAATCGTATCGCCATCCGCTGCGGCCTTGGCGTGGATATAACGCTCGACGGTATCCACCGGGTCGCTGGTAGTGCCGCCGGTTTCCGTGGCACAGCCTGCGATCAGCAGCAGTAATAAACCTAACAGTAAATAGCGCAGCATCACCATCTCCTTGTTGCGGCGTAAAAATCGCCCTGCGGATAATAGCACAGTTAAAGACGATGCTCCTAGCCCATATCCAGTGTTTCGCGGATTTCGTCCAGCATGCGGATCGACAGCAGGTTTTGCAGGGTCACACCAAAATCGGCTTCGTTGCCACGGGTAAATTTGATATAACGAAAGCCGCTGTTTTTCAGATGAATACGATCCTGATCAAGGCCATAATCCGGCAGAATCCGCGCCGCCGCCCACAGGTTAATCAGCGGAATCTGATATTCATCGGCAATGGTCGCCAG
>JBBSQD010000095.1:0-20852 GCA_038258185.1 Aggregatilineales bacterium
GTTGGGCTTTGATAATGGGGATGCGTCCGCCCAGATCCGGCATGATCGTCAAACGCTGGCTGGCCGGGACAAAAATATCCTGTCCGCGCACTTCCCACTCCACACCCAGCCGATCAAACACCAGCGCGACCATATCCAGTGATTGCGGATCGGCCTCACTAATCAGCAATTCGCCGCCTGTGGCCACCGCCGCACCGATAAAACTGCCGACTTCCATAAAATCCGCGCCAACGCGTGCCTCACCACCGCTTAAGCGTGATACTCCGTCAATCGTTAACTGATTCGAGCCGACACCCTGAATCTGTGCCCCCAGCGTATTGAGCATCACACATAAATCCTGCACATGCGGTTCACTGGCGGCATTGCGAATCACGGTTTGACCGGTAGCCAGCACCGCCGCCATAATCGCATTTTCCGTCGCGGTAACGCTGGCCTCACTCAACAGGATATTCGCGCCATTCAGTCCGTCAGACTGCATATGCAAAGCGCCGTTTTTCAGGTCAACGCGTGCGCCCATTTTGCCCAACGCCTGCACGTGCGCATCCAGACGGCGTTCACCGATGGAATCACCACCGGGCAACGGCAGTGTAACTTCGCCCAACCGCCCTAATAACGGCCCGGCAAAAACGACACTGGCACGGATGCGGGTTGCCAGCGCCGGGTCAAGCTCCGAAACAGTCAGGTTCTGCGCATGGACGCGTACCTGCTTCGGCCCTGTCCACTCCACTGTCGCGCCAAGCTGACGCATCAGATCAATGACCACGCGCACATCGCCGATATCCGGCACATTGGTTAGAGTCACCGGCTCGCTGGATAGCAAACACGCCGGAAGCATCTTCAGCGCGGCATTCTTATTGCCGCTGGCGGTAATCTCACCGGACAGTGGGTGCCCTCCCTGGATAATAAACTGCTGCATCATAGGGCGACCCTCACACTGTCGCCAATCAGCGTTCCCATCCGTGCCGCACAGTTTCCCTGATTAATCGCAATTTCCAGATAACCGTTGCTGCCCACCGTCACCATCATTTCTCCCGGGTTACCCGCGCTGTACATTTGTTTGATGCCTTCCAACCGGTACTCATTGACAAACACGCTGACTGCTTTTGAGTCCACAACGAGACTATGGTCGATGCTGCCAAATGTTGGCTTTAAGCACAGTTGCTGATCATCGAGCCATGTCAAAGCGCCGATGCTGGTGATGATGTTGCCAAAATGATCAATGTGCGCCACTTCAGCCTGAAGCATATCGTTTTCAAAGCCTAGTTCCGGCAGTTCGAAATCCACCAACTGTGCTGATTTTTCACCCAATTCACTGATTGGGACACCCGCCGCCAGATGTGCCGCAGCAGGTGCGAAAATATCCCGCCCGTGAAAAGTCTGGCTCACCACATTGAGATGGTAATTGGGATTATTAAGGATCACACGTGCCTGAATATCCAACCCGGCCAGCGCGTAAGACAATACCCCATTATCCGGCCCGACAAAAAAATAATCACCCGCCTGCACAGCCACGGGTCGACGTAAACTGCCCACACCGGGGTCAACCACTACCAGAAAAACCGTTCCCGCCGGAAAATAGCGATAGGCATTCAGCAGGGCAAAGGCCCCCTGACGGATATTCTGCGGCGAAATCGCATGGGTCAGGTCAATCATTTGAGCAGCGGGGCAAATCGTCTGGATCACCCCTTTCATCACCCCGACATACGTATCGGTGGTATTAAAATCAGTCAGCAAAGCAACCGTTGCAGGCATAAAATCATCCTAAGTTTTTTCGACTATCCGTGTCCATTGTAACAGTTCGTTGACAGCCCTGACATGCCCCGTTATACTAACAAACAGTATGCGACAGAGGGATTCAAACGTGTTTTTTCAACATCATCACCATCAACTACATATTCCCCTCCCGGTGTTGGTTACGTTGTAGAACCGTCGCATTTTTTCGTTTTGTGTTCACTAAGCTCCTTCACCTGAAGGGGCTTTTATTTTTTATGAAACAGGAGAACGGCCTATGCTGGCAGTCATTGATTATGGCGCGGGCAATCTACGGAGTGTGCTGCACGCCCTCAATCACCTGGGGGTTGATAATATCCGCCTGATCCGCGAACCGCACGATCTGAAACAGCCGGATAAAATTATCCTGCCCGGTGTCGGGGCATTCGGGGCAGGTATGCAGCAGCTACAAAAGCAAAATCTGATCGAACCACTGAAGGAGGCGATTCAGGCCGGAATCCCCTATCTCGGCATTTGTCTGGGGATGCAGTTTTTGTTTGAATACAGCGATGAAATGGGCGACCATGAAGGGCTGGGATTGCTCCCCGGTCATGTGACCCGCTTCCCCCCCACGCCCGGACTCAAAGTGCCGCACATGGGCTGGAACCAGCTCAATCAGCAGCAGGCATCCCCACTGCTGGCTGGCATCCCGGCGCAAAGTTCGGTCTATTTTGTCCATAGTTATTACTGCGCCCCGTCCAATCCGGCGGATCTGGTCGCCTCGGTGGATTACGGCCTGCCATTTGCGGCGGTGGTTCAGCGCGATAATATCTTTGGGGTACAATTTCATCCTGAGAAAAGCCAGCGCACCGGGTTGCGCCTGCTCACCAATTTCCTGGAGTTAACAGCATGATTATTTACCCGGCGATTGATTTACGAGGCGGCAAAGTGGTGCGTCTCAAAGAAGGTGACCCTAACCGCCAGATTACCTTTAGCGATAACCCTGTAGCTACCGCGCAGGACTGGATTGCGCAGGGAACCGAATGGATTCACATGGTGAATCTCGATGGCGCATTTGCTGAGGCCAACGATAATGGCGCCATTCTGCAACAGGTCGCGCAGTCAGCAGTCAAAGTTCAGTTTGGTGGCGGTCTGCGCAGCATGGACGATATTGCCAAAGCACTTGACCAGGGCGCTTCGCGAGTGATCCTCGGCACTATCGCGATTGAACAACCCGAAACCGTCACCGCGGCGCGAGAGCGCTGGGGCGCAGATGCCATCTGTGTGGCGCTGGATGCCCGTGACGGCAAAATTACCACCCGTGGCTGGCAGGAAAAAACCGACTTTACACCTACCTCACTCGGCAAACGTATGGCCGAAATGGGGGTTAAACATGCCCTCTACACAGACGTTAACCGTGATGGCCGCCTGATCGGCGCGAACATCCGCGAGACAATTATGCTCGGACGCGAAACCGGTTTAGAGGTTATCGCCTCGGGCGGCATCAGCAGCATGGATGAAATTCATCAGCTTAATCGCAGTCAGGTGGTCGCCGGGGTCATCATCGGTATGGCGCTGTATGAAGGCAAAATGACACTCAAAGAAGCCTTAATAGCCGCAGGAGCAGGCAATGTTAACTAAACGCATTATCCCCTGTCTGGATGTCCTGAATGGACGCGTCGTCAAAGGGGTCAATTTCATCAATCTGCGTGATGCGGGTGACCCGGTGGAACAGGCACGTGTTTATGATCAGGAAGGCGCGGACGAACTGGTTTTTCTGGATATAACCGCCTCCCATGAAAACCGGAACACCACCCTCGATATGGTGCGCAATGTGGCCGATAATGTCTTTATCCCCTTTTGTGTCGGGGGTGGCATCCGCACCATTGAGGATATTCGCGCCACGCTGCTGGCCGGGGCGGATAAAGTCTCGATCAACAGTTCGGCCATCAAAACACCTGACCTCATCAATCAGGGGGCATGGGCCTATGGCAGCCAGTGTATTGTCGTCGCGATTGACCCCAAATGGGTTGATGGCAAATGGGAAGTTTTTATCAATGGTGGCCGTGTCAGCACAGGCCGTGCAGCCGTTGAGTGGGCGAAAGAAGTCGAAGATCGCGGCGCTGGTGAAATTCTGCTGACCAGTATGGATCGTGACGGCACCAAAGCCGGGTATAATATTGAACTCACGCAGGCAGTCGCCAGTGCGGTTTCGATCCCGGTCATCGCATCGGGTGGTGCAGGGACAATGCAGGATTTTGAAGAGGCATTGACCGAAGGTATGGCCGATGCCGCACTGGCCGCAACCTTATTTCACTACAACGAGATGCGCATTGCGGACTTAAAGCGCTATCTCGATGAACAGGGAGTCGCTGTCCGCACCACTGGCTGGGAGTACGAAAATAATGCCATTTGAGCAGGCCGTAGCCAGTAAGCTTAACTACAATGAACACGGGCTTATCCCGGCAATCGTGCAGGACGCACATACCCAACAGGTCTTGATGATGGCCTGGATGAACGCGGAAGCCTTTAATCAGACACAGGCTACTGGCGAGGCCGTTTTCTGGAGCCGCAGCCGTCAGGAGATCTGGCACAAAGGCGCGACTTCCGGCAATGTGCAACGGGTGATTGAAATCCGCGTGGATTGTGATGCTGATACGCTGCTGCTGCTGGTAGACCCTGCCGGGCCCGCCTGCCATACCGGCGAAGTATCCTGTTTTTACCGCACAGCCGACGCGCTGATAACTGAGGAAAGTCAACCTTAAGATGTCCGAAATGCTCACACAACTGGAAATCGTCATTCAGGATCGCAAGGTCAACCCGCAGGATGGTAGCTATACCAACCAGCTATTTGACACAGGGATTAACAAAATTGCTCAGAAAGTTGGCGAAGAAGCCACTGAGGTCGTGGTCGCGGCTTTGGGCCAGGGCAGACAGGAACAAATTGGCGAACTGGCAGATTTGTTTTATCATACGTTGGTACTGATGGCCGAACTGGACATCACACTGAACGACGTCAACTCGGAACTTTTACGCCGCCATAAACCGGACTAACATTATGCCCATCGCAAAACCACGTCACATCGAAGCCCAGGATCCACAATTTTTTGCCTTCCGCCGGGAGGTGCTGGCATTCTGGTTGGTTTGGGGTGGGCTTTCTATCGCAGCCTGGTTACTGTGGGGGGATATAGCGCTCATCGGTTCGCTGGTGGCTTTCGGTGGCCTTGTGCTCTATATCATGCTGCAACTCTATCATAAGCTCCAGGTGGAGCAGTTCCAGCATTACTGGCAGAGTGAGGCGCTTTTTTCAATCTATTCATCTGTGCCCATCAATAATCCCCTGCCGCCCATGCGCTTATGGGCGGCTTCACCGGACTTCATCACACTCATTATCTCTGCTGTAAAATATAATCGTCCCCAGGTCGTGTTTGAGGCAGGCAGCGGCATTTCCACCATTATCACCGGCTACTGTCTGCGTGAATTGGGAAGTGGTCGGGTGCTTTCCCTGGAGCATGATCGCCGTTTTTCGCAGGTGACTGCCGATAATATTATCGGTCATGGGCTGGAAGATGTCGCACAGGTCATTTATGCACCGCTGAAACCCACCACCATAAAAACTGATATTTATCTCTGGTATGATCTGTCCGTGCTGGAGAATATTCCGCCGATTGATCTGCTGGTGGTGGATGGCCCTCCCGAAGGCACCCAAAGGATGGCGCGTTACCCTGCCCTGCCCCTGTTGTTCTCCAAACTCAATGATAATGCGATTGTGCTGGTCGACGACTTCATGCGTGAGGATGAGCACAAAATGGTCAATCAGTGGCTGGACGAATATAAGCTCACCGTGGTGGGGTCATTTGCCAACGAAAAAGGCGCAGTTATTCTACGCAAAACCGCACGCTAAACTCTGGAGAAATCCGCTTGATACCGACAGATCACTTCATAAGTGAAAGCACTTTCCGGGTGCGTTATGCCGAAACCGACGCAATGGGTATCGTCCATCACGCCAGTTATCTGGTCTATTTTGAAGAAGGTCGCAGCAACTACGCCCGCCAACGCGGCAGCGATTATGCCACTTTTGAACGCAGCGGGTATTATCTGGCGGTAACCGAAGCGAATATTCGTTATCTCAAACCAGCCTATTATGATCAGCAGATCACGGTGCGCTGCTGGGTTGAAACGATGAAGAGTCGCTCCTTAATATTTGCCTATGAAATCATGAATACGGAGGTGGGTGAACTCCTTGTCAAAGGACAGACGAAACACATTTGCATCACCCATGATGGTCAGGTCAGTCGCTTGCCGGAACAGTGGCGCACGTGGGGCACAGGTTAATGTTTGACACGTGTCTAATCTAACTATTATAATTACCTGTAATAATGATATTAGTTAAAAAAATTAGCGGAGATTCTTAAAAATGGTTACATATGCTGATCAACCGTGGTTAAAAACTTACGATTCTTCCATCCCCACACAACTGGATTATCCACCAGAACCCTTAGGAGCGTTTCTCGAGAAATCCGCGAAAAAAGCGCCTGAAAATGTCGCCCTCGTCACCAATCTTAAATTGCCTCTGTTTGGCCGTGTGTCCAGCGAAATGACTTACGGTGAACTCAATCGCCTGTCGGATGCACTGGCAGCGGCAATGGTGGATTTAGGACTGAAAAAAGGTGATCGCGTCGCCATCGTCATGCCCAACATCGCCGCCTTCATCATCAGCTTTTATGCGATCCTAAAAGCGGGTGGCGTGGTCGCCGCGACTAACCCCACCTACCCTGCTGAGAAAATGCAGTTCCAGGTCAATGACTGTGATGCAACCTTCGTCATCACCATGAGCCTGTTCTACAAAACCGTCAAAGAGATCCAACCGAAAACCAAGGTCAAAACCGTTATTGTGACCAACGTCAAAGAATATTTCCCGGCGTTGGGCAAACTGCTTTTCACGCTCGCCAAAGAGAAAAAAGAAGGCCACGCCATTGAGCAGCTTTCGAGTGGCGATTACTGGATGCAGGATCTTCTCGGTAAATATGCGGGTCAAAAACCTGATGTCAGTATCACGCCGGATGATCTGGCTTTATTCCAGTATACCGGTGGCACGACCGGTGTGGCCAAAGCGGCCATGTCTACACATAAGGCGCTGGTGGCAAATACCATCCAGATGAATGCTATATTGCAACCCGGCGGAAATGAAGTCTTTCTCGGCGCGATCCCCATGTTCCACGTATTTGGTATGGTTGCCGTTCTAAGTGTCGCCATTTCCATTGGTTCGAGGATTGTTCTGGTGATTAATGCCCGCGATATTGATGATGTTGTCGAGACAATTGACACCTTCAAGCCCTCGATTTTTCATGGTGTGCCAGCCCTGTACAATGCTATCAACAACCATGAAGGTGTACAGTCGGGCAAAATCAGCGTCCAATCGGTGAAGCTGTGTGTCAGCGGTTCGGCTCCCTTACCGCCAGCTACCAAGCGTGAATTTGAGCGTTTAAGCGGCGGTAAACTCCTGGAAGGTTTCGGCATGAGTGAAGCACCGACTGCAACCCACGTGAATCCGCCACGGGGTGAGAATCGCACGGGTTCTGTAGGCTTACCCATGCCTGACATGGATTTTCGTATTGTCAGCCTCGATGATGGTGAAACCGAAGTCCCGGTTGGTGAAGTAGGCGAACTGTTGATGTCTGGGCCCCAACTGATGAAGGGTTATCACGGGATGCCGACGGAAACTGCCAATAGTCTGCGCGAACAGGACGGGAAAACCTGGCTCTATACAGGTGATATCGCCCGCATGGATGAGGATGGTTACTTCTATATCGTGGACAGAAAGAAGGACATGGCCTTAATCGGTGGCTACAATGTCTATCCCAGTGCCATCGAAAAAACCCTCAAGGATCATCCGGCAATCCTGGAAGTTGGCGTTGCGGCCATCCCCCATCCGGAAAAAGAAGGTCAGGAAGCACTCAAAGCATGGGTCGTACTCAAGCCGGGTGAGACGGTGACTGAAAAAGAACTCATCGCGCATTGCGAAAAACATCTTGCTCGCTATGAAGTCCCCACCCGTTACAGCTTCGTCAACGACCTGCCCAAATCCACGGTGGGCAAAACCCTGCGCCGTGAGCTTATTCGTCAGGAAGTGGAAGACCGCGAAAAAGCGCTGGCCAACTGATTTTGTAAGTCCACATCAAGGCATCGGGATATTAACTTATCCCGATGCTTGTGCGTCATCCAGATAATAGCCACGGTAAAAGGCGCGTGAAGGTCCACGATTTACATACCAGAGCACATAGATCATAATCAGAATCGATACGATCATCCGCGCTCTTACCAGCGAGTCGGACAAGGCAGCCATAGGGTCAAAAATCTGTTCGATGTCGGGTTGTCCGCCGGCGCTTAAAATACTGCTGGCAAGCGTGATGCCAGTCAGCAAGACCACCGCACCCATAAAAATATAGCGCATGGATGGGGATTGCCCGCGCCATGCCAGAACAGCGATTACAAAAAATGCCAGTGCAATCGCCGCTTGTACGATCAGAGTGGTATCGGATAAACCGATAATATCGACCCCGGTGGCACCGCCACCTTCCAGAAATTGGATATCACGGAAGCGCCACTTAATAGACAGGTAGAAGAGCACCTGAATTAAGGGCAGAATAGAAAATAACATCACACTTGTGATAATTGCTATTGACAATCCTAACGGACGACCCGGCTTCTGCATCGTTATCTAGTCTCCTGACAATCTACCCAATTCACCTGACAAACAAAAGAATCATTCACTTATGTATTAACTGGTAAGTAATGACTACTCTGCCATTAGCCAACATCTTATTTCTGTGCTAGAATACACATAATATCGATAATATAATCCAGTGTTGGGGTAAATGAAAGCTATGAAATTACATGATTTGATAGAACAATCTTACCAGAACTTTAAAGAACAGTCGGCTGATGCCCGTGTCACATTGTTGCATCCGCGCAGCCACTATCGCTCTGTTCTGGTCGCAAAACTCATTAACTCACCTGACACAAAAGTATTTTACTATGCCATGGGGCCAGATGATATTAACGTTCCGTCGTTCCTGTCCGGCATCACCCATGACCTTGCTATTCAACACCCGACATTTGGGCGCCACGTGAATATTCTGCCCCAAAAAGACTTTGATAATATGGCATCGTTAGTCAAGACATTCGCCAAAGATCTTGCGGAAATGAGTGAAGAACCATTTTTACTCATACTTGATGAGTATGACCGCAGTGATATCGCGGACGATGTACAGATGTTCATCGAAAAGCTGATTGATCATATGCCCACAAATTGCAAGCTGGTCATCAACAGTCGCACCCTGCCCCGTCTGCCGTGGGTATCGCTCATCGCCCAGAAACAGGCCGTTATGTTGCAGGATAAAGACCTTATCCGGCATGACTTCTATGATATTGAAACCGAAGGCAAAAACAAACTTGAGGTTTTCGCGCTCGGGCCGGGTTACATTTTACTCAACGGCGCGACCATTGATACGTGGGAAGGACACCTTCCACGCCTGTTATTTTTCTTCGCGCTGGATCGTCCCAGCATCACCCGTTCCGAGATTTGTCAGGCGTTTTGGCCGGATTTAGATACGGATCAGGCTGTAAACGTATTCCATGTCACGAAACGCCGTCTCCACAAAGCGCTGGACATGGATGTGCTGGTGCATGATGATGGTTATTATCGCATCAATCCCGAACTGGCTATCCAGTATGATGTCATGGATTTCGTGGGTGCGCTGATGGCAGGCCGTGATGAAGACAATCCGGATCGAGTCGCCGCATGGCAAAAAGCCATTGAGATTTATCGTGGCCCATTCCTGCAAGGCCATAGTGATCCCTGGATTCTTGAACGTCGTCATGATTTTCAGGCCGGTTATCTGGAGGCATTAAGCGAGATGGCGCGGGTACGATTGGCAGAAGATCGGCCAGAACACGCGCTCGGCTTATTCCAGAAAGCCCTGAGTGAAGATAACAGCCGCGAAGATCTCCACCGCGAGATTATGCAGTTATTCACGAAGTTAGGGCGCCGCAGCGAAGCTGCTGCCCATTATCAGAAGCTCGTGGAAGATCTGGCGAAAAGCCAGCACCAGCCTCAGGAAAAAACACGTACGCTCTACAGCGAAATCATGTCCTGATTTACCAAAAAGCCCCGCTCAATAAGCGGGGCTTATATATTAAATAGCGTGAATAATTATTGCGCCTGAACGTCGGGCTGACGCAGATAAGCCATGCGTTGATGAATTTCCGGCAAATTCTGAACACCACTGTCAAAGTCAATAATGCGATTGATGAGATAAAACAGATACATACTGGTCAGCCAGTTCGTGAATTCCTGCTTTGAGCCCAGATGCCGTTTCATATTCAGCATAATCCATGAGGCATGCGCCCACACATCATAGCAGGTGCTGCAATCACGTTCTTCGCCCACACAGCAGCGCCGGGTGGATTCTAAATCAGGGTTATAGGCGCGAAAATGGGTATTCACCGGATTGCCATTCTGCATGCGCTCGGCATTCACCGGATTATCCGCCGTAATGCTACAACACACATCATAGCCCCACTCCTGACCATATAACTCCCCTGTCGAGACCGTTTTGTTGATATACGATGACGTGAGAATGCGATCAGGATAGCGCTCAATCATTCGATTCGTTTCCTGATACACCGCATCAAACCCAGCGCGATGGTCGACATCCCCACCCATTTCCGCCAGATCACCATAAAAATTAAAGATGACGTAGTTGCCATTATCGACACACTGCTCTACAACCGATTCAATCTCATGCGCATTACCGGGTGTAGTCGTGTAGTACCAGATCGCACGGGGATCGTCCTTATAATTTTTTAAGCCTCGTTCGAAAACGTCCAGCTTGCCATTGCCGCGCATACGCGTATCTGTCTGATGATCCCCCCACACTGACACCCCAATCGTCATGTTCTCAAAGCCTTCATAGGGGATGCGCCGCAGTCCGTTGGTAATCGTAACCAGCCAGAAATTATCGTAGATTTTTTTCACACGGTTCAGGGTCAGACTCGGTTCACCACCGGCCACCGTGACATAATTGGTGCCTCTGGCCTTTTCATGTTCGATAAAAGCATCAAATATGGCTTCATCCTTGGGCGATTTATTTTTATCCATTTCTTCCGCAAAAAAGAAACACCCGTCACAGCGAATATTGCAAGAATGGGTAATATCAACCAGGATAGAGCGAATGGGGCCGGCGTTTCGGATCGACTCATACATCGCGCCTAAAAACGGATCTTCCAGATACTGTTTCAATTTGCTCGCCATACTCACCTTCCAGGAAAATTTATAATTTCAGTGAACCACGATTTTGCATTTTGGCGCACTGGAAAGCAAAAATGCTGTCCCTAAACCAACCCTGTTTGAATTGTAGGGGGATGTGATTCTTCACGTCCGCAACAATGTGGTGAAAACTGCATCTGTGCTTGACTGAATTTGCTAAAGTACATCAAGCACCAAATACAAATGTCTCCACAAACGGCGCGAAGGCTTCCCATGTTGGCGTATCGCCCTGTAGGGTTTTACTGCCGACAACATCTTCATCCAGTGGGCAGGCTTCCGGCTCTGTACCTAAAACTGTTTGCGAAGCAACCCGGCGCGAGGTATCGGGGTTGATAAGAAGCAGTGTCATCACAATCTGTTCGCGCTTGACACGGACGGTGAATGAACCCTCGTCTGCAGCACGCGAATATTCGCAGGTTTCCAGCAAGACTTCGGCTTCATCGACACAACCGACAAGGGCGACATTGGTTTCACTTTCTGCCCGCCATTGTTCCGGCAATTGAGAATGCCATGTATGCCGTTGCTGTGTCCCGGCATTCATCAACAAAATGCCGAGTGGAGGCGGGGCATCGGGTAAATTAGCGGTGGAATCGCTACCTGCGGGTATCGGTTGGCAAGCGCGGGCATAAGTCTTGCCATACGTGCGCTGCACATTGGCAGTCTCTACGGCGCTAAAAATCGTGCCGACAATAATCATGATGACAGCGATAACGAGTACAATCGCACATCCACCACCGAGCAAGATGAATGTCTCACGATCACGTTGTTTACGCCGTTCGTACATATAATCTTGCAAACGGGAAAACAGATTGCCACTATTGCGTTTTTCTTTCATCGAAGCCTAACCCTGACATCAAACTACATTCAGTGAATCACGAAAGTTGAAAAGGCTTGACAGAAAACTTGGAACGGTTAGGGTAAAGTCACCAAACCAACCCAAGAGAACCGAGCCAAGTCGAAATGATGATAGCCCAAGCCGTACTAAAAGCCAAAGATATTTATGAAATCGTTGTCGATACACTGCAAAAGCATTTGAGTCTCAGCACGGAAGGCCGGCGCTGTATTATCCATCACCCGTTTCGATTCTAGTTTTTGCCTTACCGGATTTAGTGATTCACCGAATTTCTCCCCTATTGTATTCCATTCCGTACGTTGATTCAGTTACAGCAACAATTTTGAAATATGCATCCCGATCAAAACAGGAATCTGATTGTGAAAATAACAAAAATGAAGTTAAAATTAAGTTCAGGGGAAATATATTTCATACTTTAAACCCTCAATCGCCCCAGAATACTTAAAGGTCATCATGCTCACGCAAAATAATTCACAAATTATCAGCCGCCGGTATATCGTGCATCAGTCGATTGGCTCTGGCGGTATGGGTGCAGTTTATCAGGCGACGGATCGCCTGACAGGTAATAAAATTGCATTGAAGCGTGTGCATGTTCCCAGCGAAAATCTCAGATTCATGTCCTACGCGGGCAATAGTAATCCTACCCTTTCCATGGCACAGGAATTCAAGGTGCTGGCTACCTTACGTCACCCCAATATCATCAGCGTGCTGGATTATGGTTTTGATGAGCAACATCAGCCTTACTTCACTATGGAGCTGCTGAGCGAAGCCAAAAATCTGGTGGAGTATGGACATGACTTCGATCTGGAAAACCAGATTCGGTTGCTCATCCAGACCTTACAGGCGCTGGTATATCTGCATCGTCGCGGCATATTACATCGTGATCTGAAACCGGCGAATGTCGCAGTTATGCCGCGCGATAAAGTCAAAGTGCTTGATTTTGGCCTGTCGGTCATCCGCGAAAAAGCAGCCGAAACCAATGAGATATTGGGGACACTAGCCTATATGGCACCCGAAGTCCTCATGTCAGGCTATGCCAGTGAGCAGGCAGATATTTACGCCATAGGCGTCATGGCCTACGAATTGCTTCTCGGAGATCATCCCTTTTATCATGGCGACACCTCAAACCTGATTACCGATGTTCTCCATAAAGAGCCTGACCTGAGCCGTCTGGAAATGCTGCCAGCGCTGGTGCCGGTGATCCACCGTCTGCTTGCCAAATCGCCGGATGATCGCTATGACTCCGCCAATGAAGTGATCGAAGCGCTGTGCAAAGCGGTCGGTTTACCCATTCCCGAAGAAACCGCTGCAATTCGCGAAAGCTTTCTGCAATCGGCGCGGTTTGTGGGCCGCGATAGCGAGCTTAATCAGCTTAATGACGTCTTACAACAGGCCGCCGATGGTCAGGGCAGTACATGGTTGGTCGCTGGTGAAAGTGGCGTAGGCAAATCGCGTCTGTTCGAGGAGTTACGCACACTGGCGCTGATTCAGGGTGCGCTGGTCATCAACGGGCAGGCGATCAGCGAGCATGGCAATCCGTATCAGCTTTGGCAGGAGACATTTCGCTGGCTGGCCTTGTCGCAACCAACTGAGTTTGAGGCCAGCGTCCTCAAAGCAGTTGTGGCCGATATTCACAGTCTGGTCGGTTATAAAGTTCAGGACCCGCCAGAACTTGATCCTCAGGCCACTCAGGATCGCCTGTTAAAAGTGGTCGAGGATGTGTTTAAGAGCATTATCCAAAAACAGGATGGCCTACTGACGCTGCTGGTATTGGAAGATGTGCAGTGGGCGGACACTGAAAGCCTCAAAATTCTTCGCCGCTTGATTCCGCTCACCACTAACAAACCCTTTCTCATTCTGGGGAATTATCGGGATGATGAGCATCCTAACCTGCCCACTCTGCTTTATGGCGCTCATGTGTTCAAACTGGAACGACTCAGCGAGAACAACATCAAAGAATTAAGTGTGTCGATGCTGGGCGAATCTGGCCGAAAAAATCAGGTGGTCAATCTGCTTCAACGGGAAACCGAAGGCAACATCTTCTTCGTCGTTGAGATCCTGCGCGCTCTGGCTGAAGAAACCGGTCAATTAGATGATATCGGGCGCATCACCCTGCCGGAGACTGTTTTCGCGGGTGGCATGCAGCAAATCGTCCAGCGGCGCCTGCAACAGGTTCAGGCCAAAAACCTGCCATTGCTGGAGGCTGCGGCCATTGTGGGTCGTCAGGTCGATACCCAGACCCTCAAAGCATTGGGCTGGGTGCCTGATGTCGATCAATGGCTGGCAGATTGTGCTGATGCGGTGGTGCTGGATGTCCGCGATGGCAACTGGCGCTTCGCCCATGACAAATTACGTGAAGGTCTGCTTGCCAATCTATCCACTGAAAAACGCCAGGAATTGCATCATGCTGTCGCGCAGGCGATTGAGGAAGCCTACCCCGATAACAGCGACCAGATTGTTCCGCTGGCTTATCACTGGAAAAACGCGGGTGATCCGATCAAAGAACGCCATTACACCGCCAAAGCCGGGGAACAGGCGCTGGCAAATGGCGCGAATAAGGATGCTATTGATTACCTCAGCCGTGCAATCGAACTTTATGACCTACAAAGCGCGACGGTGCTGGAACGTGCCACCTGGGAGCGTTATCTGGGTGAGGCGTATTATGGCTTAGGGAATATGCCAGAAAGTTTCACGCATCTGGCACGCTCTGTTGAACTGCTCGGTTATCCTGTACCCACAGCAGGGGCAGCACGTATCCTGAGCATTGTTAAGGAAGCCGGAATTCAGGCGCTGCATCGCTTCTTCCCATCTCGGTTTATCGGGCAGGCAACTGACCAATATGTCCCCTTGATGGAAGCCGCGCGCGCTTACGAACGCATCGCTGAGATTCTCTATTTCCGCAATCATATGTTCGGCACCGTCCACTCTGGACTGGCTACGCTCAACCGCGCAGAAGCCGCCAGTGAAAGCGCCCCGGAAATTTTGCGCGCCTACAGCACTAATTCGGTTGTGATTACGCTGCTGCGGTTACGTGGCGTGGCACGTAGTTATGGCCAGCGTGCCCGTCGCATGGCAGATGTGCTCGACCACCCTCACGCGCTGCAATGGGCACTGATGCTGGAAGGCATGAATCATGAAATCGTTGGCGATTGGGAAAAATCCGAACAGGTTCAACTGGAATCAATTGACACCGCGCTGCGGATTGGTTCTGCCAAGCGCTGGTCAGAATCCACTTATCAATTGGCGTCGCTCAAATACTATCGCGGACAATTCAGGGATAGTTATGCCTTGTGGCAGGAAATAGCCGAAGCAGCCCGTAAGCGGGGGGACAATCAGGCTTTGGTCTGGGGATTGCAGGGTCAACTGATGAGTTCGACTCCGTTTACACTTGAAGATGAAAGCCTCGCCGCCTTAGAAGCGATCAACGCGGATGTGTTTCTGGACTGGGACACCGCCTCACTGGTCAATGTTTACGGGGGACTGGCCGCTGTTCATCTGCGGCGCAACGAATACCCTCACTCATTGAAAGCTGTCCAAAGAGGTTTAGAGCTGGTTCAGGCTTCCTTGCCGACCTCTTATTTTACGCTGGCAGGCTATGCTTCACTGGGTGAAGCGGCGATCAAATTGTGGGAAGCGGAAACCACGGGAGCATTTACATCCACCTCCGACAAAGCCCTTCAGCAATACGCTTTCGATGCCATCCGGGCAGGCCGCAAATTCATGCTGCTCTTTCCGATTTCACAACCGTTTGGTTGGCGCTGGCAGGGTTTGTATTACTGGCTGGCGGGCCGCCATAGTCGTGCTCATCATGCCTGGAAACGCAGCTTAAATTATGCCGCTGACTTTCAAATGCCCTATGAGCGGGCGCTGACTCATTATGAAATCGGGCGCCACACCAGCAGCGCTGACAGTGACCGCAACAAACATCTTGTTGCGGCCATTGAAATTTTTGAACAGCTTGGAACGGATTATGACCGTGATCACGCCCGGCAAGCGCTGGAGATCGATTTTACGACTTAATAATCCATCACACCTACAATATCCTCAAAGCGCGGATTGGCGTGATGAGTCACTTTTTTTGAAATGGCGCTGGCGGCCAGCATGCCGGACATCACGCCACTTTCCATCAGGCTGACGTTCATACCGTTATCTGTCCATGTCCCCACCAGATACAGATTGCTGAAACCGGACTCGTCTGGCTTAAGGCGCGCTTCCATTGTCCCCGGCAAGGTCTGATCATACCGAATAGACGGGTCAATATTGGCGCGCCAGTACTGATCGTCCAGACGCGCATCTGCCTTAAGCACATCATCAAACACATACAGTTGTGACCAATCCAGCCCATTGGGATTCTGCGGATTGGTGGCTTTCGGCCACAAGGGCTGCACATCCTGATTGAGCCATTGACGCGCTGAGTCGAAAACTGCCTGTTCCGCCCTGGTGTGATCTTCCGGCGTTAGTTCACAGGCCGGGGGCTGACCGGGCAAGTCAGCCATGACTGCCGCAAAATGCACCACGGTTTTGATGCCTTTCGAGCGTTCTTTCGCGCTCAAAAGCTGCGGCATATCCCCCCACGCCGAAAACGGATCAACATAGGTGGCGACAATCGGTTGCGGGTCGGAGTCCCAGCCCATCGTTTCCAGATCCTCTAAGAACCACAATTCAAGCGACTGGGTACTCACGGTTTTCACCTGTCTGGTCATCACATCCCATTTGGGATTTGCCTCGCCAAAGTCCGGACAGACACACAGCAGCGCCGCCACAGGAATCCCCAGAATGACCATATCAAAGTCGGTATTGAGATTAAGCTCGATTTTGCGGGTGGCCTCCTGCGACACGCTGCGCGACGCGTACTGCTCCAGGTTGATCTGATCTTTGATCAGTTGCTGGGCTTCATCCGGTTCAATCTGCTTGAAATCCGGCTGAGTGGGCCAGTATTGCAACACTCTATCACCGTCCTGTTCCGTCTGGAGTGGCTCATATTCCGCTACTGCCAGGTCAACCTGACGGTCAATTTCGATGCGGGAAATCTGGTAATCGTCTGCGTCAGTTTTTTCCCAGTGAACCCGCTTCACACGGTGGAAAAATTCAAATTTGACCCCACGGGCTTTTAAGACCTCATACAGCGGGACAAAAACGTTAATACCAGTCGAATCGCGCATACGGTAGATCAGTGCGCCGTTATGCCCCAAAAACTGGCGCATCATCGTGTATAAGCCGGCACCAGCAGCCAGGCGCGGCTTATTGAAATCACCATCTTCGTAAGAAAATACACCCTCGTATAACCCCCGTACCGGCGGGGAGGCCAGCAAAGTATCGCTTGCACCACACTGCCGCAGCCAGTCCGCGAAATCCAGGTGATCCAGTTGGCGAAAACCGTCATATAACACGCCATCTTTAATCACGCCCCACATAATGACCGCGCCCAATTCCAGCAACATCAGATCGTGGCGCAGCGTCCCGCCCATATCGCTGTTTTCCACTTCTTCGATTTTCTTCTCAATGTCGGCGACAAAAACGCGAATTTCCCCGATTATTTCGTGGAAAATATCAAATTCCGGGTGATCCTGGCTCGGCGGTTTGGGCATATCATCATCAATATCCCAGGTCAAAGTAATCCGTCTGTTGCCTTTTAGGGAGTCCACTTCATTTTTGGGATTTGGCGATAACAGCCCTGACAACCAGTCCACTAGTTTTTGCAGCAGCGCTTCCAGCCAATGCACAAAGCCCTTTTCCGCCTCAACCACCACTTTCTCAACTTCGTTGATGATCCCATAGACGCCATAGACATCGCTGTAATGGCCGGTCAGTCGTTGTACCAGCTCCAGAAACGCCTCCCAGACCATCAGCCCGGTCAGTCCATCACCGGGTTCACCGGGCATAGGCGGCAGGCTGACCGCCCATTTCTGCCATTCGTCTTTGTAATTTTCCATAAAGACGAGGTAATTCTCTGGCTGAAAAACATCTTTCCAGGCGTTTTCGTCGTTATAGATTTCGGTGTAACAGGCGCGAATCATCTTAAAAAAGTTTTCGTAAAAACCCATACAAAAATGCACACCGCTATCTTCAATGCGCAGATTCTTGGCTTTATTACTGCCACTGGCGACTTTGCCGCCCAGACGCCAGCCCATCTGATAGACGGTAATGTCGTAATGTTCCTGCCAGTTCGCCTCTTCAGTCAGGTAATAAATAGCGGTTAAGGCTGAAATGCCGCCACCCAGGACTGTCACTTTCGTTTTCGCCATCGTTTGATTCCTTCGTTCAGGCTGGTTGCAAGGTCACCAGCACGCCATTGCTAGGGCGCAGGGTATAGACTGTATCGGGCTCCACCGCATAATCCGCTACAAGAGATAAGCGGTAACGCTGCATCACAGTCGCCATAATCAACAGCGCTTCAGTCAACGCAAACGCCTCACCGATGCAACCACGCGGCCCACCCCCAAAGGGATAATAGGCGTAACGCGGACGTGCAGCGACCTGTTCCGGCGAAAAATGCTGTGGGTCAAATTGATCGGGATTTTGCCAGTAATCGGGATGACGGTGCATGGTATAGGGGCTCATCGCCACAAAGGCATTGACCGGAATCGTATAACCACCAATGACATCTTCCTGAGTAGCCTTACGGCTCATAATCCAGATGGGCGGATAGAAGCGCAGCGCTTCTTCAAAGACCATGCGCAGATACGGTAAGCGAGGTAAATCCGCGATAGTGGGCAAACGCCCTGCCAATACTTCGCTCAGTTCGTGGCGCAGCTGCGACTCAATGTCTGGATGCTGCCCCAGCAGATACCATGTCCACGACAACGCGGTGGAGGTGGTTTCTTCCGCCGGAATAATCATCGTGACAACCTGGTCACGGATCTGCGTGTCGGTCAGATATTCGCCGGTGTCAGCATCCTGCGCCAGCATCAGCATTGATAGTAAATCACCATGATCGACCTGCTGCTGGCGCCGTTCACGGATAATCGCATAGATCGCCGTGTCGAGTGTTTGCAGTGCTTCATGCAATTGGGCATTGTTCAGCTTAGGGAAGCCGGGACGCATGTTGACATTGATCGTCGTAATGGCTTCGACAATGGAGCGTACCTGCGGATTGAAGTCGATATGAAATAACGTCTGCCCCACGATTTCGAGTGTGAGGTGCATCATTTCTTCTTCGATATTCAGCGGTTTCTGCTGGTCGGAATACGCCTCCCAGCCTTGCAGCATTTTCAGCGTCAAACCGGTGACGACCTCGCCAATCGCCTCGATGCGCTGCTGATGAAACGCCGGTTGCGACAAGCGTCTAATCCGCTGCCAGACTGCCCCCTGTGCGATAAACATGCTGCTTTCACCGAAAACGGCGGTTGTCATGGTGTAAGCAAACGTGTCTTTACTGTAGATACGGTTGCTATCACGGAGTACATGCTGGATATGATCGGGATGATTGACCAGATATGCCGGCCAGAACCCCGCCCGGAACTGAACCACGTCGCCATAATTCCGGCTGAGATTGAGGAAGAATTGCAGCGGATTGCGCCGCAGTTCACGCAGACTATCACGGTCACGCGGGCCGGGAGGCGTCGCTAAGGCCGGGCTTTGCGCAGATTCAACGCCATCATCAACTTCGGGAATGGGCTTATTTGCGGACACGACAACCCACCTTTCGTTATAGCATGAAGTGAAAACAAGAATATTCTCTCAGGCTATTGTGACTCGTCGCCGGTTTTCGTGCTACTGACATTACAGATGCGTAACATCCGTGCGCTGCTTAACCTTCATCCATCATTTCATCCGACTCGGTAATGGAAAAGGTCATGGCTTCTTCCAGTTGGAAGCCATCCGCGAATAAGCGTACCGACCAGCTACCGGGCTGAAAGGCGATATTATCGCGCGTGATGTCGAACCAGATACAAATATCCGCTGAACTGCGATCCAGTGCCCAGCTATCTTCCCAGACCGGGCTACCTTCGTGATACCATTGCGCGCTCATCACCACGCCAGACTCGACATTGAAAGCCTGCACCGTCGCATAAATACGGTCAACAGAGGTGTCAAAACGCAGTCGAGCGCCTTCGACACAGCCGTCCGAGTTGCGGACGCTGCTTGAGACTCCGGTTTTGACGAACCAGCGCTGACCACTTTCCAGACCGCCTAAAGGGGTCGCGAAGGTGCTTGCCACCGCGCCCTGCTGCACGCCAATCGGATCACCCGCGCGGACGGTCGCCAACAGAACCCGGTTGACATTCAGCATGTCGCTGGTTTGTGTCCCGGATGCGTCAGCGGTGAGCTGTACCTGCTGCGCCTTTGCGCCTGTTTGCTGCGCGATTTCCGTCGCCTCAAGCACATAACCCATATTTTCCGCCTGAAGTGTCGCCGGGGTATCGACCTGATTCAACACCTGACAACCACTGACACAGAGCAGAAGTATCACCAGTAAACTTTTTCTCACTACATCCAATCCATTAAGTATCTTCGGTTTATGAAAACTCATTATAGCATTGCACCCGACGGCGCGAAGGCTGATCCGTGAATCGAAAACCGGCCCGAAAGCCGGTTTCCATCTGCGAAATCAGAGCCGTTTGCTACTGGGCAACCGCTGCTTCATTGAGTGATTCGAGGAAACTCACTGCCGCGTCGAGCTGCGGGTCAGCTTCGTCGGGTGTGCCTTCCGGTGTCCAGTCGACCACGACATCAGGCTCAATGCCCTGCCCGTGAATCCAGTGGCCGTCCGGGGTTTTCCAGCGGGCGATGGTCAGGCGAACACCGCCGCCATTGGCTAGTTCGCGCCAGGTCTGGACGGTGCCTTTACCGAGCGTGGTTTCGCCCATAATCGTCGCGAGTTGATTATCCTGCAAGGCACCCGCGACCAGTTCTGAGGCGCTGGCGCTGCTTTCATCAACCAGCACGACAATCGGCACCTGAATATCGCCAAAATCGCCATTGGCATCAAACACGATTGGGTCGCGACCGGGGCCA
>JBBSQD010000096.1:0-20667 GCA_038258185.1 Aggregatilineales bacterium
GACACTGCTCAGACACCGATCAGCGTGACCGCCCCTGCGCCATCAGCACCTGACGCGATCATCAATGCCAACCCGATCAGCGGCGAAGCACCGTTGACGGTGAATGTCGACGCGACTGGCTCGACTGGCCCAATCGACAGTTACAACTGGGATTTTGGTGATAGCCTCGGCACGGCGCAAGGCCCGACCGCCAGCTACGCCTATCCCAATGCCGGAGATTTTACGATTACCTTACGCGTGGTCGGTCCCGGTGGTGAAGATACCGCTCAGACACCGATCAGCGTGACGGCATCTGCGCCGGAAGCGCCTGTTGCCATCATCAATGCCAACCCTGCCACTGGACAGGCACCACTGACAGTCAGTTTCGATGGCAGCGGCTCCACAGGTCAGATTGACAGTTACACTTGGGACTTTGGTGATGGCCTCGGCACGGCGCAAGGCCCGACCGCGACTTATGAATATCCTACTGCTGGTGACTTTACAGCGACACTGCGTGTGGCTGGCCCGGGTGGCGAGAATATCGCGGAGGTGGCCATCAGTGTAACCGCCCCCGCGCCATCAGCACCGGTCGCGATTATCAACGCCAATCCGGCCACGGGACAGGCACCGCTCGAAGTTAGTTTCGACGGCAGCGGCTCCACCGGGCAGATTGATGGCTACGAGTGGAACTTCGGCGATGGCGGCACGGCACAAGGTGCCACCACCATCTACACCTATCCCAATGCGGGCGAATTCCGCGCCACGCTGCGTGTATTTGGCGCAGGTGGTGAGAACACCACCGAGGTGCTCATCAATGTGGGTGAAGCGGCTTTCGTACCTGGTATTGTGCAGCAGGTTCCGGTACTGCCGGATCTCGGTTCACAGCAGGTACGCAATAACCTGTCAGCCATTTACAACAATGGTCTGAATAGTGGCAAGCGTCCGAATGTCTTTGCCATTATCGGTGATTCTCTGGCACGTCAGAGTGGCTATCTTGCCCCGCTGACCGACCCCGCCAACGAGAATAGCAACAGCGGGTTGCAGGAAATCATCGACTGGTACAATGGCGTTGATCTGGGTAATGGCCGCACCAGCTTTGATCGTCGTAGTCAGGCAACTGATAATGGCTGGCTGGCACAGGACTTGCTCGACCCGTCACGCAGCGATGGCAGCAATTGCAATGGTGGTGAAACACCGCTGGATTGTGAAATCCGCCTGATCCAACCAGCGGTTGCGCTGGTGAGTGTGGGTGTCAACGACGTGGCGCAGGGGACAGACCCGGCAGCTTTCCGGGCGACAATGGAGCAAATTCTCCAGCGTCTGTTAAGCCAGGGTGTGATCCCGGTCGTTTCAACACTTCAGCCCAACCCGAATAACCCGCGACCCACCGATGCCATCAACACGGCCATCATCGAAGCTGTGCGCAACGTGGAAGCGGCTAATAATACGTCTGTTCCGATCTATAACCTGTGGCTGAATTTCACCAATCTGCCTGACAACGGTTTGCAAGGTGATAATGTCACACCCACCGTGGCGAACAGTGGTGCCGGTAATGTCAATGATAATCCGGCCAGTCAGTTCGGTCTGAACGCGCGTAACCGCTCAACCCTGAGCGTGCTTAATGACCTGCGTAATCAGATTTACCCGGATGCCACACCCTAAGCAGTAAGTACCCAAAATCATCAAGGATGTGCTTTTGTACCTGAAGGCGCATCCTTTTTTGAGGAAAACCATGGATTTAAGATCAAACCCTGTCTTTTGGATCATCACTTTTATTGTATTGCTCTGCACGGCCTGTAACCCTGTCGAAGAACAACCGTCAATTATCGTATCCGTCGTAGCTGATGGCCGTGAACTCACTGTTGAATATCAATCGCCCGTAACTGTTGGCGATTTACTGCGCGATTGGGACATCGAAAAAGGTGAGCTTGACGCGGTCGAGCCACCGGAATTTACCCAGATCACCAATGGCATGCGCATCACTGTGGTGCGCGTCAGCGAATCGCGCGAATGCGAAGAACAGACCCTCCCGTATAAACAGAGTATCGTCCCCAACGAAGGCTTAAACCCCGAAGATCGTGTTTTAGGTCAGGCCGGACAGAACGGCGTTGAGGAAGTCTGCTACAGCGTGACTATCCGTGATGGATCACCCAGTGAACGCGTCGAAATCAACCGCGTGGAACTGGTCGCGCCGCAGGATGAGATTATCTTTGTCGGCCCCAGTGGCGAGTTAGACCCGGTGCCGATTACCGGCACAATCGCCTATATTGGCAACAATAATGCCTGGGTCATGCGCGGTAGCAGCACGACCAAACGCGTGTTGACCACCACCAGCGACCTGGATCAACGGGTCTTTAATCTGTCAGCTGATGGCAAGCAACTGCTGTTTACGCGCCAATCCGTCAATAACACCCGTGAAAACTTTCTGAATGAACTCTGGTTCATTTCGGACACCACATCCGAAAATGACCCTCTCCAACTGGTGCCGGAAGACGTGCTGTACGCCCAATGGACACCTGGCCAATCCAATACCATCAGCTACTCCACCGGGGAAGCCAGCCCTAGCGCTCCTGGTTGGCGGGCCTTCAATGATCTCTGGTCTATCCAGATTGACCCCCAAACGGGCGACACCCTCAATATCGAGGAGGTGCTTGAGCCTTCCACGGGTGGCCTAAATGGTTGGTGGGGCACCCAGTATGAGTGGTCACCCCTGGGGGATGCCCTCGCCTGGGTGCAGGCCGAAGGCATGGGTATTGTGGATTTCGAATCCAAGGAACTTAAGCCGCTGGTTTCTTACCCCCTGTTTAACTCACGCGGAGACTGGTCATGGCGTGCGACGGTTTCCTGGTCAGATGATGCCTCACTGCTGCTCACAACTTTACACGGGCCGCCTGTCGGTAACGAAGGCCCGAATTTCAGTCCAGTATTTAACGTGGCCGTGACGGACCGTGAAGGTAACTTTACGGTGGAAGTTTTTGACAATGCTGGTATCTGGGCATCACCGCGTTTTTCGCCCACGTTTAATCAGGCTGGAACGGAATTTCAGGGCGGCTATATCGCTTATCTGCAAGCTCGCGACATCGCCAACAGCATCAATCCGCAGGCCAATTATAATCTGGTGGTCGCTGACCGGGATGGCAGTAATGCTCGGCAGATTTTCCCAGCCAGCGGTCAACCCGGCCTGAGCGCCCCGCAAAATCTGGCGTGGAGCCCTGACGCGCGGCAGATCGCCTTTATCTATCAGGGTAACTTGTGGATTATCGATGTCGAGTCTGAGGTGGCACAGCAGCTCACGCTTGACGGAGGGGCGTCCAGACCCGTGTGGACGCGCTGATTTATGCGTAAATTCCTTATTCTGCTATTCGCACTCAGCGCCCTGATTGGCAGTCTGGTGACAGTATTCGCGACGATGCAGCAGCGCGATACCCATCTGCGTGGCTATGTTGATGCAACGCAAAATGCTGATCTGCCCTTCCTGACGAATCAGCGGTTGGGTGTCAATGCGGAACTGACGCAGTATTCCAGCGAAGAACTGACCAAGCAATTGAATCTGATGCGTGCCGCGCATATCACCTGGGTACGCCAGTTTGTCCGCTGGGACGAAATCCAGCCTCAATCCGGTGAATACGACTGGTCGCAATGGGATCAGATCACCGCCGCATTTGCTGGTGACCCTGACTTGCAATTGATTGCGGTCATTGTCAACAGTCCGTCCTGGGCGCGTGAAGTGGACTCCCCTATTGCGCCACCTTCCGATCCGCAGCCCTATGCAGATTTCGCCCAGGCTTTTGCCAAGCGTTATGGGCAGATCATCAACTACTATCAGATCTGGGATGAGCCGAATTTAATCGAAGCCCTGGGCGGTCAACAGCCACGCCCTACGCAGTATGCCGCCATGCTCGAAGCGGCCTATACGGCCATCCACAGCGCTGACCCGCAAGCCACCGTCATCAGCGGAGCGCTAGCCCCCACCACCGAGCAAGGCCCGAACAATATCAACGAAATGAAGTACCTGCGTGATCTTTATGCGCTGGATGCGGATCGCTATTTTGATGCGGTTGGGGCAAAACCATATGGCTTCAACGACAGCCCGGAAGAACGCCTGGTACGTGATGAGAACCTCAATTTTTCGCGGGTGGTTTTCCTGCGTGAAATCATGGTCGAAAATGGCGATGGTCAAAAGCCGATTTGGGCCAGTGGCTGGGGCTGGAACAGCCTTCCAGAAAACTGGACAGGTGCCCCTTCTATCTGGGGTTCTGTAACGGAGCGGCAGCAAATTGATTTCACGCTGTCCGCACTGAATCGAGTTGAGCGTGAATGGCCGTGGATGACCGCCATGATTCTGCATCAATGGCAACCTTATCAACCCGAGGACAATCCCGAATGGGGATTTTCTTTACTCGCCCCAGACGGTACGCCTAAGCCTCTTTACACCGCATTGGCTGAACGCCCTCAGGCGACTTTGGCCTACAATGGCCTGTATGCTGCGGCAAATCCCTACGCCGAATACAGCGGTGTGTGGACATTTGGCGAACTTGGCGCGGACATCGGCTGGATTAATGATAGTCAGGTTTCATTTAATTTTGCCGGCAGTGCGGCTGCCTTACTGGTCAGAAAAGATGATTACGTCGGTTATTTCTATCCCACCGTTGATGGTCAACCTGCCAATGCGCTACCCGCCGATAATGCCGGAAACAGCTACATCATCCTCACCAGTGACACACTGCAACCACAGATTGATCTGGTGTCGGTTGCTCATAATCTCCCAAATGCGCCACACACCCTGCACGTCATTGCCGATGATCTCGTGCCGGATGAAGCCCAGGATCGCTGGTCACTGGTGGGTTATGCGGTCAGTTCAGGTGATCTCGCTCAACCCTATAATCAGCTTATCGCTACCGCCTGGATCACTGCCCTGGCTGCGGCCTGCGCTACGGTCGTCACGGCACTACAGGTCAATTGGACAGAATTTCTTTCGCCCTTAAAAGGGATCTGGAAACGGCTAGGTGGAACCGGTCAACTTGTTGCCGGTGCGATTGCCTCGATTGCCTTACTGATTGGCATGCTGCTCACCTGGGGGGATACGCTGCCTGCGCTGTTCCGGCGTGAACCGGTTGCGCTGAGTCTGGCGCTCGTTACAGCCGGAATCATCTATATCCAGCCCGGCCTGATTCTGACGTTGATCGCTCTGATTTTCCTGTTTGTGATCATTTACAATCGGCTGGATATCGGCTTGCTGCTGGTGCTGTTCTGGTCACCATTTTTCCTGTTTCCTGTGGAGTTATATCGCTTTGCATTCCCGCTTGCCGAAATACTCACCCTGCTGACTTTTAGCGCCTGGTTGCTGCGGGTTTTCGTGCAATTCGGCAAATCGCATCGTCAGTCTGCACCGCACACAATTTTTCTGACTCCGCGCTTTCACATGCTGGATATAGGGCTCATCGCCTGGGTCGGTCTGAGCCTGCTGTCCTACTCATGGGCGGAGCTTAAAGGCCCAGCCCTTACCGATATTCGCGTCATGACGGTTGAGCCCGCCCTGTTTTATCTCATTCTGCGCACTCTGCCGCTCACCCGCCGCGATCTGCTGCGTTTGGTCGATGCGCTGCTCTGCGCTGGATTTATCGTGTCGATCATCGGTCTGTGGCTCTACTTTCAGGGTGCGGTCATTACTGCTGAAGGTGGCGTACCACGCTTGCTTGGTGTTTACGGGTCGCCTAATAATGTCGGTTTACTGTTGGGGCGCTGCCTGCCCTTCATCCTCGCTTTTATCCTACTGCCTGTAGATCGTCCGCGCAGGCTCATTGCGGCGCTGTTTGGGGCGGTGATGCTGGTCGCAGTTCTGCTGAGTCAGAGTGCTGGCGCGTTGTTCGTCGGCATTCCGGTTTCTCTGGCAGCCGTGCTGATCCTGATTTGGGGACGCAAAGCCCTCTTACCATTGGGCGGATTATTCGCTGTAGGTGCGGCAGGTTTTGCGCTGGCGCTGCAATCAGCCCGATTTGCGCGTCTGCTGGATTTCACCAGTGGCACTAACTTCGCCCGCATCCGCGTCTGGCAAAGCGCCCTGAATATTATCCGTGACCAACCCCTAACCGGCATTGGCCCGGATCAGTTTTTGTACGCCTTCCGCAGCAAATATATCCTGCCGGATGCGTGGCAGGAACCGGATTTATCGCACCCGCACAACTTTATTCTGGACTTATGGGCACGTCTCGGCTTATTTGGCGTATTCATCTTTATAGCGATTCAGGCAGCTTTCTGGTCAACAGCGCTACGGGCTTATCGTTTTTATCGCACCCGTGATAATCTATCTTACGCGCTGGTAATTGGTGCAATGGGCAGTATGGTCAATTTACTGGCACATGGTCTGGTGGATAACAGCATCTATGTGCAGGATCTGACCTACATTTTTGTATTTTTGCTGGGTTTAACCTTAAAATTATCGAACACCGGAGCTATTGACGAAGATAGTTAGATAATGGTGTAATATTCTAAATTGAGGGGTTGGAGCACACATCATGAAAGCGAAGATTAACAAAGTCACGGTCAACGTTATTCAGGATGAATTGCTCAATGTCTCTGCGGAGGCTGTGGTCAATGCCACCGACCCCAATCTCTCGCTTCCCGCTGATATGGCAGAACTCGGCGGTGCCCTTCTTCAGTTGCAGGCTCGTGAAATCGGCTGGTGTGATGTCGGCTCCGCAGTCATCACCGATGGCGGTGATTTACCTTTTGAGAAAGTCATCCATGCGGTTGGCCCACGCTGGGGTGAAGGTAGCGAACGCGCCAAACTAGCGTTGGCTACACTAGCCGCCTTGAAGCTGGCTGAAGATAATAAGCTTAAATCCATCACACTACCGCCCATTTCGACCGGTGTGCTGGGGTATCCGATTGAAAACTGTGCCAAAGTCATGCTGGAACAGATTATCGACTTTACATTCGAGGATTTGAAACATCTGCGAACCGTGATTGTATGCGCCGCGGATGAGGGCACTTTTACTATCTTCAAAGACGAGTTTGAACGCCAGATCGAAGACCTGAAAGAAAGCGGTGACGGCAAAGTAAAAGTCTAATGCTCAATTTTTTCAGGCTGTGGTACACTGCTTAACGCATCGCATCCATCTATAAGGAGTGTTCACGTGCGCGTATTAATTACCGGAGGCGCTGGCTTCCTCGGCTCTCATCTGTGTGATCGCTTTCTGGCGGAAGGCCACAAAGTAATCGCCATGGATAACCTCATTACCGGCAATGTACGTAACATCGCGCACCTTGCCGGCAATCCTGATTTTCACTTTGTACGGCATGATGTCACCAATTATATTTTTATCGATGGCCCGATTGATGCTATCCTGCACTTTGCCTCCCCTGCCAGCCCCATTGATTACCTCAAACTGCCTATCCAGACCTTAAAAGTCGGCTCGCTGGGTACGCATAACGCGCTCGGTTTAGCGCTGGCAAAAGGTGCGAAATTTTTTATTGCTTCAACATCTGAAATTTACGGTGATCCGCTGGAACACCCTCAAAAAGAAACTTACGCCGGTAATGTCGATGCCATAGGCCCGCGTGGTGTGTATGATGAAGCCAAACGCTTCGCTGAAGCCCTGACGATGGCCTATCACAATTACCACAAGGTCGACACCCGTATCATCCGCATTTTCAACACCTATGGCCCACGGATGCGCCTTGAAGATGGCCGCGTGGTGCCGAATTTTATCGCGCAGGCATTGCGTGGAGAACCGCTTACCGTCTATGGAGATGGCTCCCAGACACGCAGCTTCCAGTATGTGAGTGACCTCATCGAAGGCATCTATAGTCTGCTCATGTCCGACTATAATCAACCGGTTAACGTCGGCAATCCCACCGAAATGACCATTCTGCAATTTGCCGAGGTCGTAAATGAGCTCACCGGGAATCAGGCTGGCATTGTCTACAAAGACACCGAGCGCATCAAGGGTGATCCTCAAACCCGCAAGCCGGATATTACCCGTGCGCGCACGATTTTAGGCTGGGAGCCGAAAGTTGACCTGAATGAAGGCTTGCAGCTAACGATTGATCATTTTCGCAAAGTGCTGTGACACCTTCAGTAGTTTCCCACCTTCACACACCTAAGACATCCCAAAACCCGTTCAGCATAGCCATTTGGCTGCTGGTTGCCGGTTTTGCGGGTGTCTTTATTGCCACACAACCCTTGCCGATACTGATCATCGCGCTCGTAGGGGTTGTATTTGTGCTGGTGTCGCTCGTTACACCGCTGGCTTCAATTGTCATTCTGCTGATTTTAGCCCCTTTGCGCACTCTGATTGCCACCGAAGCGCAAATTAATCTTCCGCTTGATATTGGCCAACTGGCGCTGATCGCTACGCTGGGGACATGGGTCTTACACAGTCTGGTTTTTCGCCGCAAATTACCCCGTTTGCACTGGTCACCGGTTTGTATACCCATTCTGCTGTTTATCATTCTGATCGCGTTGACCGCGTTCAATGCGGCCTTTCTCGGCAGTTGGCTCAACGAATGGCTCAAATGGATTCAAGTGCTGTTGCTGGTTTTGCTAGTACTGGATCTTGCCCGCCAAGAGCGCTGGCAATGGCTGCTGTTTGGGCTGACCTTGGCTGGCCTTGCCAATGCGATTATAGGTATCTATGAATTTTTCGGTGGCAGTGGTGCTGACCATCTCTTAATCGGTGGCCGCTTTTTTCGGGCATTCGGTACATTCGGCCAGCCTAATCCATTCGCTGGTTTTATGGGGCTGATCGCCCCACTGGCTCTGATGGCGGCTGTCGGTTACGGGCTGCGTTTCTGGCGAAACCACGCTGACCGGCTTTCGCTGCTCCTGCTTATGTTTTATCTGCCAGCGGCTGGCGTGATGGTAAGCGGCCTGTTTGCTTCGTGGAGTCGCGGCGCATGGCTGGGATTCGCCGCGGCGTTTGCTGCGATGGCCTTTGCCCTGCCGCGTAAAATCCATACTGGACTCGCCTTCGTAGTCGTACTGATAGTTTTCACGGGCTTGCTGTGGTTTACCGGACTTTTGCCGCGTTCAATTGTAGCCCGTATCAGCAGTTCTACTGAGGAATTTTTCGCTTTTGAGGATGTCCGCGGAGTCGACATTACCTCAGAAAATTACGCCGTGGTCGAGCGCTTATCGCACTGGCAGGCCGCGCTGAACATGGCGCGGGATTATCCTTGGTTAGGGGTCGGCATGGGCAATTATGAGCTGCTTTACTACCGATATCGCTTAATCAATTGGGATGAACCCCTGGGACATGCACACAATTACTATCTCAATATGCTCGCTGAAGGTGGTATTATTGGACTGTTAGTCTATGGCAAGGTATGGCTTGCCATAATTTATTTAACCTGGCAGGCTCGCAAACATCCAGATTCTTTGAGTCGTATGGTAACAATTGGTTTGCTCGGCACCTGGACGTATCTATCAATCCACAGTATTTTTGATAACCTGTACGTCAACAATATCTTTCTGCACATCGGCTTGATGTTAGGCATTCTGGGAATCCTTTACCATCAGGCAAATACGTATACTAGGTTAAGGACATTATGAGCCAGATGAATACCGCACAAGGCAGAAATCCATTGGACATCCTCATTCTGGCAGTTGCCGGACACTTCGGTGATAAATCGGCAGAGGTCGAGCGCTTCCTGAAGTTCGCAGTCGTGGGTGTTTTCGGCGCAATCGTCGATTTTGGCACCCTCATTCTGGTTCAGGCCACCATTATTCCACCCCATGACAACGTGTCAGTGGCGCTGGCTACTTCCATCGCTTTTGCCGCTGCTATTGTGAATAACTTTATCTGGAATCGTGTTTGGACGTACCCCGATTCGCGCAGCCGATCCATGCGCCGCCAGCTTTTCCTGTTCACCTTTATCAGCCTTGTCGGTTGGCTGGGGCGCACCATCTGGATCAGTCTGGCCTATTTGTCGCTTGGTCAATTTTTTATGCCTATTCTTCTGCCGGAAATTCATGTGTTTCGTCCGTCTTATTTCCCTACAGCAGCCGGTGAAGCCAAGCTGGGCACCCTCATTGCGATGTTAATGGGTATTGTTGTGGTGATGTTCTGGAACTTTTTTGCGAACCGCTACTGGACCTACAACGACGTGAAATAACGTGGCGACTGTCACTATTGATTATACCCCGGCCTACGAACAGGGCGGCGGCATTGGGCGGTATGTCCGTGATCTGGTCAATGCGCTGGCCGTGGTGGATACCCAAACGAATTATCGTCTGTTTGTGGCCGGTGCGAGCCAGTCTGATCTACCGCCTTTACCCGCTACAAATTTTAGCTGGCGCCCTACCCCGCTCACGCCACGCTGGTTAGCGCGCATCTGGCATCGCGCCCAAATCCCCCTTCCCGTGGATGTATTCAGCGGTAAAAGTAACCTGTATCACGCAACCGATTTTGTTTTGCCGCCTGTGAGTCGAGGAACCCGCACACTGCTGACCGTCCATGATTTATCATTTGTGCGTGTCCCGGAAACCACCAGCCCAAATCTGAAAGCCTATCTGGATAAAGTTGTGCCGCGCTCTGTGCATCGCGCCGATCATATCCTCGCGGATTCCGCCGCAACCCGGCAGGACTTGATCGAACTTTATGGAGTCAAGTCGGACAAAATTACCGTGCTTCTCAGCGGAGTCGATCCACGCTTTCAGCCAACCAGCCCCGCCGACCAGCAATCCGTGCGCGCAAAATACCAACTCGATAGCTGGCCTTATGTCTTTTCAGTCGGGACAGTGCAACCCCGCAAAAATTATGGCCGCGTGATTGAGGCACTGGCGCAACTTCGCGCATCGGGTTCACCGCTGCATTTTGTGGTAGCAGGTGGGCGTGGCTGGCTCGAAGACCCGATTTACGAAACGGTTCAGAAAACCAATATGGCAGATCGGGTGCATTTTATTGGCTTTGCCGATGAAGCAGACTTGAATGCCCTGTACAGCAGCGCATCCTGTGTCGCTTTTCCGTCACTGTATGAAGGTTTTGGCCTGCCGGTTCTGGAAGCAATGGCCTGTGGCGTGCCTGTCTTTACCTCAAACGTATCCTCATTACCGGAAGTGGCTGGCGATGTCGCCCCTACCATTGACCCTTACAGCATTGAAGCTATTGCAGATACCATTCAAAAACTCACAGAAGACACAAAATTACGCGAGCATCTAATTCAATCCGGCTTTGACCATATTCAGCATTTCACGTGGGAAAAATCCGCCGCACAGCTTCACGAAACCTACACCCGACTACGGACTATGGAACTATAATCCTCACGCCCGCTTCATGCTATAATTAAGAAGATGCGAAATTCGTATAAAAATCTGTAGGGATTATCAGCTATGGCAGATAATATGAAAATTTTTACCGTTGACCCCAATAAGCCCTTCTTTATTTATGACACGAATGGTGACTGGCATGCCACGCTGATCAATGGCTGCTTATGGGATGCCAGAGGCGATTATCTGGGTTTTGTGCGTGGTGCCAAACATGATGTTTACACGCAGTATGGGGAATGGATCGGCAATCTGGCCGCCGATGGCCGGATCGTCCGGCGGCGCATGGAGCAGAACCTGCCCGTTCTGAGGATCAAGCGCTTAAAGCCAGCCAGACCCAGCAACCTGCCACCGCGTGCCCCGCTGCCCCCCCTGACAGGTGACCTGGGTTATAATCTTATTGATGTACTGGACTGGGACCCGGACGTCTTTAAGAATATTCCAGCACGTAAATCAGGTTTAGGCTCGTAAATGGATCGACCCGAAAAGCGTATAGCGGACTCACGCTTTACACTCAGCGCCCTCATGGGGCCGCAGGATGCCAATTCGCACGGCAATGTTCATGGCGGCATCATCATGAAAATGGTGGATGAGGCAGGCGCGTTGGTCGCTATGCGCCACGCCAATGCCCTTGTAGTGACCGTCACGGTCGACTCGATGACTTTTCTGGAACCAATTTATGTCGGTAATCTGGTGCTGTGCCATGCTGCCCTGACTTATGTCGGACACACTTCGATGGAAGTCCATGTCAAAGTCATTGCGGAAAATCCGCTTACAGGCGATGCCACCAATACCAATCATGCTTATCTGGTCTATGTAGCCCTGGATGCCAATGGTCGCCCGACTGCTGTGCCAAAACTGATCTACGAAACGCCGGAAGAACAGGCACGAGCAGATGACGCCAAGGAAAGACAGGACTACCGTAAACGCCACCGTATCCGGGAAGCATAACCGTGACCAATGATTCTCTTTTGCCCGAATTCAGCGAACAATCCTATCTCCTCAAGATGCTCAGCCGCAGTGGCGCACGGAGTGTCTTGGCTGAGGAACAAACCGATCTTGGTTTAGCGGAACATCGCCCCTACCCTTTTCTGGCAATTGTCGGTCAATACGAGATGCGCATTGCCCTGATGCTGGCGGTGATCAATCCGGCCATTGGCGGTGTCCTGCTCATCGGCCCACGCGGAACCGGCAAAACGACTGCTGTGCGCAGCCTCACCGGCATTCTGCCGGAAACCGAAATCAGCGATTGTGAGGAAGGCGCTTTACCGGAAGACCTTCAATCTGATTCTGCACGGCTGCTTTTTCCGGATTGCTACGAACGCTTTCACGCCAATAAATCAATCTCCCATTATGAGAATGTGAAACTGGTTGAGCTGCCACTCAACGCACGCCTGGAAGATGTGGTCGGCGGCATCAACGAGCGTATTGCTATCCAGCAGCAGCGTGTCAGTGTGGAGCGCGGTATTCTGGGACGTGCGGATAACAATCTGCTTTATGTCGATGAGGTCAATCTGCTGGACGATCAGATCGTCGATGCGATTCTCGATGCGGCAGCCCAGGGCAGTTATACTGTCCGGCGCGGTGCAATGTCTGGCACCTACCGCTCACGTTTTGTCATGATCGGTTCTATGAACCCGGAAGAAGGCCGTTTACGCCCTCAAATTCTGGATCGTTTTGGCCTGCGGGTGAATGTTCGTGGACTGATCAGCAAAGACGAACGGCTGGAAGTCTATCAGCGCGTCCAATCGTATCGACATAATCCCGGCCAGTTTATCCGCCAGTGGGATTCCGTTACGGCTGAAACCCGCGAAGACATCATTCTGGCACAGGATCTGCTCAAACAAACGACACTTTCGCCCGATGCGCTGGAAGTCGGTTTATCACTGGTGCAGGATCTGGACATCGACTCGCATCGTGCCGAATACACCATGTTTGAGGCCGCCCGTGCCCATGCCGCCGCCGATGGCCGTGATGTAGCAGGCATTCTGGATATTCGGGCCGTCGCACCGATGGCGCTGCGTCAACGTCGCAGTCCGTTTATGGTCAGCTTTTTTGAAAGCCAGCAGGAAGAAGATGATCAGATTCGATCTCGAATTGATCATTTGGTCGGAGGGTAAATTCAGTGAAAACCCCTTTGTTCTATCCACTTATTTTTGGTTTACTGGCTTTGCTGGCTTATACACTCCCCTGGGTAACCACTCCGGCATCGGGTTTGACGCTCGGCGCTTATGATCTCGCTGAATGGGTGAGCTTGCATCCTTCGGCACGGATGGCTTCACCCCCGCTGCTGCCTGCCTTGTTGCTGCGCTTCGGTCTTGTCTGTGTGATATTACTCATGGCCTTTAGCCACACCCCCAAATTCGCAAAAATGCTGATCGTTATCATCGGTGCGATTGCGCTGCTGCCCCCGCTCGAGTTTTTTAGCAGTGGTTTGGGTGACAGCAATTATCGTCAGCAATTTGCGCTAGCAGTCTTGGTTTTATTGCTTGGACTGGCAGGTTCGGCGGATGTGTTGAGACGGTGGTCTGCCAGCATCTCTATTGCGCTGGCTGTGTTACTCGCGGTGTCGGCTGTCTGGGGTAATGTGTGGGGCTATAACCTGATGCTGGAATATCGTCTGCCTGTTCAGTTCGCAGCAGGTGGTTGGTTATTTGCAGCATTGGGAATGTTGTGGCTGGGGAGTAGCTGGTTATTTTCAAAACAAACGGGGTGAAGGTTTCCCCCACCCCGTCTATAATGCCAATGTGTAATCTAGCTCATGTGCTCATCAATATAAGTAACCGCTTGTCCCACAGTGGTAATCGACTGTGCGTCTTCGTCGGTGATTTCGCCGCCAAACTCTTCTTCAAAGGCCATAATGAGTTCAACCAGATCGAGCGAATCCGCTTCTAAATCTTCGCGGAAACGTGCATCGGATACGACACGATCGGTATCGACCCCTAAAAGTTCAATAACGATATTCTTGACACGTTCTTCAGTAGACGCCATTTGTTCCTCCCAGTGATGTGTGGAGCTTAGTATTGCCTTCAAACTTAATAAAAACCAATTATACCGATTATGATGCCGCTTGCCAGTGCGTAGTTGACATGCACTTGGATTATCAGGTAGGATTACCAGCGCCTTAAAAAGGAACCCCACTGCATGACAAAAGTCACGGATAATCAGGTAACCGAGAGCCGTAAAGTCGATCATATTCGCATCAATCTTGAAAAAGATGTCAGTTTCCCCAACCTCACCACAGGACTTGAGAAATATCGTTTTATGCATCAGGGCTTGCCTGAAATCGACCTCCGCCAAGTAGATTCTACCGTTCAGCTTTTCGGTAAAACAGTGTCCGCCCCTATCCTGATCTCATCCATGACCGGTGGGACGGAAATGGCCGCGAAAATCAATCGTAATCTGGCAGAAGCCGCTCAACAGCATGGCATCGCGATGGGTTTAGGATCGCAGCGTGCCGCCATTGAAAACGCGGATTTGGCCGCAAGCTATCAGGTACGCAAACTTGCACCGGATATATTGCTGTTTGCCAATATCGGCGCTGTACAATTCAATTATGGCTATGGCCTGCCTGAATGCGAACGCGCGGTCGACATGGTTGGCGCGGATGCGCTCATCCTGCACTTTAATGTTTTGCAGGAAGCGGTACAACCCGAAGGGGATGTTAATTTCGCTGGCCTGCTCAACAAGGTAGAGCAAGTCTGTAAAGCAATCTCTGTTCCGGTGATTGCCAAAGAAGTCGGCTGGGGTTTCTCCGAAAAGAACGTGCGCGATCTGGCGAATGCCGGGGTATCAGCTATTGATGTCGCTGGTTCGGGTGGCACATCATGGAGCGAAGTGGAATATCACCGTGCGCCAACGGCTTTCCATGCGCGTGTAGCAGCCAGCTTTGCTAACTGGGGCATTCCCACCGCTGATGCTATTCTCTATGCAGTGGCTGGCGCACCCGATCTGCCGGTGATTGCGAGTGGTGGTCTACGTGATGGCATTGATATCGCTAAATGTGTCGCATTAGGCGCAACCCTTGGCGGATTAGCCGGGCCATTCCTGAAGGCAGCCGATGATTCGGTCGAGGCAGTCGATCAGCTTATTCGTGAATTAACCGCTCAATTTCGTATCGCTATGTTGTGTAGCGGTGTCCAAACCATCGCCGAGCTTCGCAATACACCGCTTTTGAAAGTGTAGGGTTTATCTGTGTTTGACAATTTTATGCAACGTTATTCTGATGCGCTTGATACAACCATGCGTGAGACGGTTGATCTTTTACCTGCCGAGACGCCGGGTTTCGAAGTCATGAGCCGCTATCCTCTGGGATGGGTCAATCAAGACAACCAACCGCACGAACGCCAGACGGGCAAACGTATCCGCCCGATGTTTCTGTTGCTCTGTACCGAAGCAGCCGGTGGTGACTGGCAGCAGGCGCTTCCCGCCGCCAGTGCAGTGGAGTTAATTCACAACTTTTCGCTGATTCACGATGATATTCAGGATGACAGCCCTATTCGTCATGGCCGTCCTACCGTCTGGAAAGTCTGGGGGGTGCCCAATGCCATTAATGCCGGTGATGTCCTGTTTAGTCTGGCCTATGCCAGCCTGAGTAATCTTTCAGAACGCGGTGTACCGGCAGAAATTATTCTGCAGGCCTGGAAGATTCTCAATCACACCAATATTGAACTCACACGCGGTCAGCACCTGGACATGTATTTTGAAAAACAGGATCACGTCACCATTGAAGAATATGTGTCGATGATTAGCGGTAAGTCAGCGGCTTTGCTGTCGGCCTGCGCGGAAATAGGCGCATTGATTGCGACACAAGACAAGAATCTGGCCCAGCGCTATGCCGATTTTGCGCTTAATCTGGGCATCGCTTTCCAGATTCGTGACGATATCCTGGGGATCTGGGGCAATCCGGATGTCACTGGCAAATCGACAGCGACTGATATTGTCTCACGTAAGAAATCGCTCCCAGTGCTGTATGGCCTTACCCAGAGTGACCGCTTGGCGACCATTTATCAGAAGCCAGAACTGACCGATGCCGATGTCGCTGAAGCAGTCACTATCCTCGACTCACTGGATGCACAGGGTTACACGCGATCAATGGAAACCACATACTACGAAAGTGCTTTGACCGCACTTGATGGTGCCAATCCACAGGGGCAAGCGGCGAAATGGTTGCATCAGTTTGTAAATGCCCTGTTCGAACGCAATTATTAGACCAGTTCGCGGAAAACCGTATTGCTCAATAGTCGGCCTTTTTGTGTGATGCGCAGGCTGTCCTGAGTAATTTCCAGCAGGTCATAATTCAGGTATTTTTCGACTGTGTCCTGGTGCAGTTCCAGCAGATCTGCACCGAAGCGCTTCTGGAATGTATCCAGATGAATGCCTTCCTGTGTCAGTCGCAGCCCCATGATCAGAGTTTCGGCAATCTCCCCTCCCCTATCGACTTTCACGGACTCAGCAGTGGCCGGTGTGAGGGGGAAAGTATATTCACCCTGAACATTTTGCAGGGATTTAATATAGCGTTGCGGGGATAACAGCATAGAATAACGCACACCGTCCGCGTAACCATGCGCGCCGGGACCTAACCCGACATATGGCAGATTGCGCCAGTATTGTAAGTTATGCTGGCACATAAAGCCCGGTCTGGACCAGTTGCTGATTTCGTACTGGCTAAAACCCGACTGGCCCAGCTTTTCAGTCGCCACTTCGTACATATCCGCGGCCAGGTCATCATCCGGCATGGGCAAACGGCCCGTATCAACCCATTCCTTCATCGGGGTACCCTCTTCCAGCCCCAGCGCATATAACGAGATATGATCGGGCTGGAGGGTAAGCATCTGGGATAAAGTCCATTCCCAGTGATCGAGCGTTTGGTGAGGAATGCCGTAAATCAGGTCAAGATTGATATTATCAAACCCGGCACGACGCGCCGCAGTCATGGCACCGGCCAGTTCATCATTGTCATGACGACGGGCGAATAATTTAAGCTCATGGTCGTTGGCGGATTGCATACCGAGGCTGAGACGATTGATCCCTGTTGTACGGATAGCGGTGATATAGTCCGCAGAAATATCGTTGGGATTGGCTTCGATGCTGATCTCAGCATCAGACGCGACATCAAACACAGTATGTAAAGCCTGCAAAATCCGCTGGAACTGTTCAGGTGTAAGCATGCTGGGGGTGCCGCCGCCAAAGAAGATTGTATGGACTGGCAAACCCGTCTGACTGGCGCCGACTATATGAATTTCACGAATCAGCGCCTCCACGAAAGGTTCAATCAAGGTCTCTAGCTTAGTATAAGTATTAAAGGCACAATACGTACACTTGGTGCGACAAAACGGGATATGTAAATAAATCGCGTGTGGAGTCGTCATACTATAAAACGCAGTCAGCTAAATAACGTTAATTGCAGTATTGTCCCAGCTTAAATATAATTATTCAATACGTCATTATCATTTATACTACATACATACCCGTAAGTTCAAAGGCGCAGCCATGCCGGAAACAACTCAATTCGCTGGAATGGATACAGGAAATGTCAGTGGTAGTTCACTCCAGGCTAACACAGTACTGCTGAATCGTTATAAAATTCTCGGGGTTCTCGGTGGAGGTGGTCAGGGTTCTGTCTATCAGGCCCGTGATCTGAATTTCCCTGATGTTCGCAAATTAGTCGCGGTGAAGGAAATGCTGAACCCGGCGACTGATCCGAATTTGCGTTCATCAACACTGAAGACTTTTCAACGTGAGGCTAATATCCTCGCCACACTCAGTCACCATGCTATCCCCAAGATTTTTGATTTCTTCGATCAGAATGACCGGGCTTATCTGGTGATGGAATATATTAACGGCAGTGATCTCGAACTGATCCTGTCCAAAACCAAGGATCTGCCAGTCGATAAGATTATCGAATGGGCGATTGATCTGTGTGATGTGCTCGATTATCTGCACAACAATAAGCCAGAGCCGATTATCTTCCGCGATATGAAGCCCTCCAACGTGATGATCGACAGCCTCGGCAAAGTCCGCTTGATTGACTTTGGTATCGCCAAGGCGTTTATACCCAATGTCAAAAACACGATGATCGGCACTGAGGGGTATTCCGCACCAGAGCAGTATCGCGGTAATGTCACACCTTCAAGCGACATCTACAGCCTCGGCGCGACGCTGCATCATGTATTGACACGGCGCGATCCTCGTCTGGAGCCACCGTTTAGCTTTTCCGAGCGCGCAATTACCGATCTGAACCCGAAAGCTCCGGCTGAATTGGTCGAGATTGTCGATAGAGCCATCAGCTTCGAGCCGGATAAGCGTTTCCAATCATGCGCAGAGATGAAAGGCGCGTTAGAGCGGTTGCGCTATCGCCCGTTAAATGCGCCGATCAGCGTCAGCAATAATGGCCGTCCAGCAGATGGTACCGGTTTCTTCGATGGTATGGAGAAAAGCGGTCAGCCAGAACCACGCTGGAAGTTCAAAACAGAAGATGAAATCCGCTGCAGCCCCACTTCGTACCGTGATATGGCCTTTATCGGCTCTTACGATACCAATGTCTGGGCCGTCAATCTCGAAAATGGCGAATTCATCTGGAAGTATGCCACCAATGCCGGCATCGCATCATCCCCTATTGTGGATGATGAGAGTAAGCTGGTATTATTTGGGTCAGAAGATCACTCCTTCAACGCCGTAGATTATCGTAATGGGCGCATCAACTGGTCGTACACGACGCGGGATCGCATTCGCGGTACAGCGCGTGTCGCACACAGTCGTGTCTTCTTTGGTAGCGATGATGGTCGTCTCTATGCCCTGATGACCTCCAACGGGCGTTTCCTGTGGTCACATGATATGGGCGCGCCGATCCGCGGCTGTCCATTTGTCACCAATGAGCTGATTATTGTCGGCTCGGAGTCGGGTGATATTGTCGCTCTTGAGCTTTCCGGCAACCGTAAATGGGGTTTCCGTGCCAAGCGAAATGTGAATTCATCGCCATTCGTTGATCCTGTGGAAGGCATGTGTTATATCGGTTCATCGGATAATCACATGTATGCCTTGGATGCGACCAGTGGTTATAGCTCCTGGCGTTTCCGTACAGCTGGCCCTATTATTTCATCACCGACTGCTGCGGATGGCTTACTGTATTTTGGCTCTGCCGATGGAAACCTGTATGCACTTAATGCACAGACTTCCAAGGAGAAGTGGAAATTCAATACCTCCAAGCCCATCATCTCATCGCCTATTGTGCATAAGGGCGCAGTCTATTTTGGTGGTACGGATGAATATTTCTACTGTATCGATGCGCTGTCGGGCAAAGAACGCTGGAAGTATAAAACCGAAGGTGCCATCACCTCTACGCCGCATATCGCAGGGGATTTGATTTTATTTGGTTCGATGGATAAAACATTATATGCCCTGCCACTGGTAGGTTAGTCCCTCAAAATTGGAGTCTGTGCATATGGATTTATTTCGCCGTCTCTTCAGCCAATCTGGTTCGGAGCAAGATGATCACCCATCCGAAGTTGTGAATTCACGCGCTTCGGAGGATGAGAAGATACAAACCGCCCCTGCGAATTTACCGGGGCATGTCTCCGAAATCATTACCCAGGAAATACCGTCACAGGAAACGATTGAAACGGCTGTAGCTGACGGTGCAACGCGTCCTTTGCCGCTGGAAACAGTGATTTCGACCAAAAACGAGCATCTCATCTTCGGGCAGTCGACCGATATAGGCATGGTGAGGAACAATAATCAGGACTCGGTTTTCTCCTTTTTCTCCACCAGCCGCAGCGTCGAGGAAAGACCGGATTTCGGTCTTTTTATTGTTGCGGATGGCATGGGCGGGCATCATGATGGTGAGAAAGCCTCAGCCATTGCCGCTAAAACGGTCGCCGCATATGTGACTCATAAGTTTTACCTGCCCATGATTACTGGCGATGACAGCAATTCTGCACAGCCCATCATTGAAACATTGATCAATGCTGTGCAGAAAGCAAATCACGAGATCATTAATCAGATACCCGAAGGCGGCACGACGCTTAGCGCGGCTGCGGTGGTGGGTGATCTGGCCTATGTCGTGCATGTGGGGGATAGTCGTATCTATCTCATCACAAAAGATGGCTGTGAGCAGATTACCCGCGACCATTCTCTGGTTCAACGTCTGATTGAGCTGGATCAGTTAACCAAAGAAGAAGCCAAAGATCATCCACAGACCAATGTGCTGTACCGCGCCCTGGGACAAAGTGAAAGCGTCGAGGTTGATGCCATGACGCGCCGCCTGCCCCCCAATTCGCGCCTTTTAATCTGTAGTGATGGATTGTGGAATCTGGTCAGCGAAAAAGAAATTACAGAAATTGTAATGAGTCATAATGACCCTCAGGAAGCCTGTGATAAATTGGTTGCCTTTGCGAACACACGTGGTGGTAAAGATAACATCA
>JBBSQD010000097.1:0-20077 GCA_038258185.1 Aggregatilineales bacterium
AACTACGACTTTTGGGCAGGACATCCACTTTCAGGGCGCGAATCGCCTGGTTGTGGAAAATATAATCCAGCCGAACAGCCGGTTTTACAAACCACGAAATAACAGGCAAATCACCTATTGCGGCTGGAAAAGTCAGGCGGTGATCCTGATCGAGCTCCGCATAGCTGTCGATGAACTCAGCGGTTATGCGCTCATAATCCTCTGATCTTTGCGCCATATTAAAGTCGCCCACCACCACCACTGCTCCACTGACCTGGCTGGCTTTTTGCAGCAGGTCGTCAATCTCATGGGCGCGCTGGGCATAACTGGTCGTCAGTGGAGTCGCGGGGTGGGCATTGAACAGATTAAGCCGCGATTGCCCCACGCGGATGATGGCTAATTGAAAGCCCATAGTATGCTGCCAGTATTCACCCTCCCTGATGGGATAACGGCTGAGAATCCCCTGGCCCTTCATCGGAGAATCCGCAACCGGGTCGAGCAGCATGTTCGGATAGGCGGACTTCAGGTCACTGTGCATCATTTCGGCGGCCTGCTCGCTCAGTTCCTGCACGGCGATAATATCGGCATCCACATCGCGGATGGTTTTGATCAGCCGCTTAATACGCTCAGGGTCGGTATGCGACTGGAGGTTATAGGTGGCCACGGTGATGCGACGCGGAGGTGCCTGCCGCCGACTGAGCCAGAAGGATAAAAGGCCAATCGCACCGCCTGCCAGTAAAGCCAGCGGGATTAAACTGGGGCGGCGGGATGGGGTGAGATTGTCATTGTCCATAAATCAGGCTCTATTCAGAACTATTCGGACTCAAATTACGGTGTCAGTGATTATAACCCGCCCCAGGTGATCACTCAATCGCAGGCGGGTTCAGTGCCAGGGTTGCGTACAAAGGCCGATGGTCAGAGTGGCCGCTTTCGGGCAGCACCTGTGCCGCCAGCCCCGTAAACGACTCGTTGTAAAACACATAGTCAATGCGGGCAATCGGCAGCAGGAAATCCGGGATGAGGTTCACAATCGCCATCTGCGGGTTGTTGGCTTTTAAGTCGGGGAAAGTAAAGCCCATACCCCAACCCACTGACCGGTAAAGGTCGCTGTAGCCGCCGGCGCGGATACGCCCGTAATCCTCCGACTGATCGCTCAGGTTGAAATCACCAACGAGCAGCAGCGGGCCAGTATCCTGGGCGGCTCGTTCCAGAAAGACATTGACCTCATCGGTGCGCATCTCGAAACCACTGCGAGCGACAAAAGGATGAATGGGATGCACATTGTAAAGCGTCACTTCCTGGCCACCGATTTCCAGCGTGACGCGCTGATGACCCAGATTGATCTGCCAGTAGTCGTCGCTGGTGATCGGATAGCGGCTGAGAATGCCCTGGCCGGGGATGGGCTGGCCGGGTTGCGGATGGAACGCACGATAGGGATAGAGTTCAGCCAGTTCGGCGTCCAGATACGCTGCTGCGGGTTCGCTCAGTTCCTGAATGGTGACAATGTCGGCATTAGCCTGCCGGATATTTTCCGTCATCGGGCCGAGGTTCACCTGCTGCGGGGATATATTATAGGTCAGCAGCGTGATCGGCTGGCTGTCGGCAGGCAGGGCGACGACGCGCTGCGTAAACAACTCACCATAAGTCAGGATAAACGCGGCCAGCGGGGGAAGCAGCAGCACAATCATCCGAAACTGGCGCAGGAGCAGCATCAGCGGAATGAGGATCAAAGCCGGGGCAAACAGCAGATGCGCGAAGCTGTTCATCACCGCGATAATCCACCAGCTTTCGCCGGCCAACTGCCGCAGTAGCAGAAAGCCCAATACACTGAGGCCATACGCCCCACTCATGGCAAGGAATGTATTATAGAGCGCCCTGCCCAGGCGCTGTAACGGAGAAGTCTGAATCATACTCAGAGCGCGGCGATCAGTTCAGCAGCGGCTGTCGGGTTTTCGATTAAGCCACAGTCGATCAACCGCTGAATGAGATCTATCCAGTAATCGCGGCGCGGGTCATTGACCATAGCCGCCTGTAAAATGCTGGCCGCATTAGCGACATCACCATGATCGGCCAGTTCCAGCGCCTGCCAGAAAGGCATTTCTTCCAGTTCAGGGGCTTCGGCGCGTGCTTCCCCCCACAGGCGCAGCGCCTCATCTTTTTGACCGGCGTTGAGCACGCGATTGCCTTCATGATCGACAAGGCTGGCATGGCGCAGGCGTACCAGACGCGCCAGATCATCCAGAGGAGTGTCGCTTTCATCCACGCGCACATCATACACCCATGCCCATTCCGGCCCAGTGGCATCACCGGGGACGACCCTGAGCGCGGCAGACTGCATCCCGCGAATATCGCCGCCTTCGGCCTGCGCCGCCTCCAGCGCGGACATCATGCGCTGTGCCAGATCACCGCTGGCATGTTCGTAAGCCAGGGCCATCGCCTGAGCAACGGTGTCGTGAGTCATCATGTTGGCCTGTACGCTGTAGCCTTCGCCGGTCTGATGGGTGGCGTAAGCGATGCAACCGCTGCCGGTATGTGCCGCCGCGCGGCCTTCTTTATCCACCACCGCCACCTGCCGCCGATGCTCGTCTTTGTCCATCGCGACCAGTGCCACAATCACTTTTTCGGCGGGATAGCCTTCGCGCAGCAGCTTGAGCGCAATCGGCCCAAAACTGACATTGGCCATGGATTGAGTGGCTACCGCGCCAACACCCGGCAGTAACCAGGGGACAATGCCGCCCACGCTCATCTGGTGGGTTTGCACTGCCACGCCCATCTGACCGGTTTGGGGGTCACGGGCGACGATGCTAAAGGTGGCGCATAATTCAGAATGGTGGAATTTCATGGTGTGTACTCCATCAGTGGGAAGGCCATGTTATTAGAGAGGCGCAATGTAATCATCAAGAGAATAATCGAAAAAATTTAGTACGGACATGGCATGCCATGTCCGTACAATTCAATTTTCAGATACTTCTGTTAAATTCTTAATCTGCAATATGTGTCTCTCTCACTGTACACCAGGAATGCGACTGGTGCCGTTTCTTTAGATAATGCGCTCGCGGATAGAGGCGCTGGCGTAATCCAGAATGGACACGACAATGGCAATCGCCAGCACTGCCACACCCGCATCGCGGTAACGCAGCAGGTTAATCTGCTGGTTGAGCAGCAGGCCGATGCCACCACCACCGACAAAACCGATAATCGTGGACATGCGCACGTTGATGTCCCAGCGATACATTGTAAAGGCGATGTAGGGCGGAATCACCTGCGGCACCACAGCATAGATGATGGTCTGCAGATGATTGGCTCCGGTGGATTTGAGCGCTTCGATGGGGCCTTCATCAATGGTTTCGATCTGTTCGGAATAGAGCTTACCCAGCGACGCAATCGAGTGCAGCGTCAGCGCCAGCACACCGGCAAACGGGCCGATACCCACCCAGATCACGAAGATCAGCCCCATAATCAGCGGCTCAATCGAGCGCAGGGCGTTGAGGATGTTGCGCGTGACATTGTAGAGTACATCACCGATCATAAAGGTCGATTGCACACCCGCCAGCCCGCCTCCAATGGCACCCAGAACACCACCGACTACCAGACATTTAAAAATATATTCCGGCAGTTCCAGCCCGAAATAAGAGAAAGTCACGGCTGAGGGGAGTGTGCCGTCAATCAGCGCCCGGTTGATATTCAGCCAGTCAAACGTCACGACAAAAGCGATCACGATGCCGATCCAGGTAACGATTAAGCGCCCCCAACGGTCAATCGGGTTGGGGCGGGTGTGCCCGCGTGTAGTGACCAGCAACCGATTGTAGAGCAGACTCATAATCTGCCCGGCCATTATGCCGGCCACCAGCGGCACCAGCAGACCGAATAAGGCCGCGCTCATGCCGATGTAGCCCACCGCCATCACTATAATTGCCCCACTGGCTGCGCCCAAAATCAGGCCCAGGCTATGATTGAGCAAACCGGACACATTACGCATGGGCACAGTGGTAAAACGCGTGACGGATGTGGACAGCGTAAACGCCCCGGCGATCCCGCCAATCGGAATAATCAGCAGTTCGACAATCTGGCCCAGAATTTGGATCATGCGGCCAAAACCGGCGATGCCATCCGCCAGCGCATTGATCAGCCATTGACCCGGCGTAGCCACCTGTGACGGGCGAAAAGAATTGGCGAGGTTATTAAACTGGGTGCTGCCCAACAGACCCAGGCCACCGATCAGGCCGATGACAAGCACCACGACCACCACCACCAGCAACTGCGTGCCGACCGCGCGCAGCTTGGCGGTGATATCATCGTCAGGCGTGACACTTAATGAGCGGGAAGCAGTCGTTGTGCCCAGCACAAAAATGAACGGAACGGAGACAGCCGCCATGCCGAAAAACTGACCGCGGCCAAAGTCCAGCCCAAACTGACCGATTGCACCGAGGATGACGCTGCCCAACCAGAAGCCGATCGGCAGGGCGATAACCGCCACCATCATATTGCCCAGCGGTGTGCGCACCGGTCGCATAAGGTTACGCGCGGCGAAAAAGCTGAGTACCGCCGAAATCGGAATCGCCAGTGAAGTCGCCATTAACGCCATAAAGATTGTTTCGGCCATGCGGCGCAGCACTTCGTTGGTGGTGTTGCTAAAACGCACTACCCCGGACGGAGTCGCGGCGACAAATTCGACCTCATGCATCTGGCCGTCACTGCCACTGATGCGCGGGATTTCGATCTGCCCACTAAAACCGCCGCTGGCATCCAGCGTAATTTCCTGGCGACCGGTTTCCAGCACTTCACGGGGGCGCGACTGCCCCTCGATGGGTATCCAGCGGATACGCGCTTCGGCGTTAGGCGCATAATTAAACGCGGTCACGGTGACCACATCGCCTTCCTGCCCACAGGTCGGTGACACCACCACGTAAGGTTCTGTCTCGCTGGATGCTGTCGCGTCGGGACTGGTGCCGCTCTCGCAGCCAACGAGCACATTCGCCCGTGCGGGGATAAGCTCTCTGTCCTGCTCAAAAATGCGCGGCGAAAGCAGCTCCTGCAAGGCGCTGGTGACATTCTGCTGGCGGCTGGGCTCCTGCGGTTTGGAGAGGTCAATATCGGTGACGGTCCAGCCATAGGCATAGATCATAAAACCGACTGTGACCAGCAGCACCAGTAATAAATTACGCAGGGCGGCCTGTGAAGAGGAGGGCGTCATTCGATTCATGGGTCAGTTATTCCTTCAAACTCACGATTGGTCATGGCGGATTATGAAATCTGGACTTCGATTGCATCTTCGCCATAAATTTCCCGGAAACGGTCATCATCAATATCTTTCGGCAGGCCGTCAAATTGCAGCACACCATCCTTGAGGGCGATCACCCGGTCAGAATAGGCGCGTGCCAGACTGAGAAAATGCAGGCTGCACAACACAGTGATGCCATCTTCTTTGTTGAGCACTTCCAGATATTTCATCACACTGTGCGACGTGGCCGGGTCGAGGCTGGCAACCGGCTCATCCGCCAGCATCAGTTCCGGGTTCTGCATCAACGCCCGCGCGATGCCGACGCGCTGCTGCTGGCCGCCGCTTAATTCGCTGGCACGTTTATACGCCTGATTGCGAATGCCGACCCGTTCCAGATTGGCTAAGGCATCCTGGCGGTCTTTGGCCGGGAAATAATTGAGGAAGCTATAGATCGGGTTGATATAACCCAGGCGACCCGACAACACATTGGTAATGACTTTTGAGCGCTTGACGAGGTTAAACTGCTGGAAGATCATGCCGATTTTGCGGCGAATCTGGCGGACTTCCTCATCGCTGGCGGCGGTGACATCCACACCATTCCAGATAATACTGCCTTCCGTCGGCTCGATCAGCCGATTGATGCAACGCAGAAGAGTCGATTTGCCGGAACCGCTGAGGCCGATAATCGCCACGAACTGACCGTCCGGAATTTCCAGACTGATATTGTCCAGCGCTTTGAAACCATTGTCATAAATTTTAGTCAGATTTTCGATTTTGAGCATAGATGATTTTGTCTCGAATAGAATACGGGCAGAGGTCACCCCCTGCCCGTAAATATTACCTTAGTTTTGTAAGATGGCGTATTCTAAAGCGTGTTATGAACTTTGAGAGCAGAAAGGTATCCAATCTTCTTCCCCTCACCCTAAATCCCTCTCCCACAAGGGGCGAGGGACTTGATAATCTTGCTCCCCTCGCCCCACGAAGCAGTGGGAGAGGGGCCGGGGGTGAGGGGAAAAGTACCTAACAACCTCTAGTTACCGAATACGTCTTCTTCGGTCAGACCCAACACATCAAACTGACCGCGCACGATATCATAAGTGGAGTCATCAATCGGTGAAATGCTGCTCCAGCCATAGAAATCATCGCTGCCGATGGACTGTGCCCAGGCTTCGGTTTCGGAGAAAGCAATCAGCGCATCCACGATCTGGGTACGCACTTCTTCCGGGAAGTCCGGGCCAAAGCTGAGGGTATCGTTGGGGATGGGGGCGCTCAGGCGCAGAACCTTGACCTGATCAATAATGTCAGGCGCGGTTTCGCGGACGTTGGCACGCGCATCCAGGATTTGCAGGTCACCCACATACAGGTTGCCATCTTCGCCGATATAGGCTTCGTCAACGGTCAGGTCGTAGGGTTCGGGCAGGTCGCCAATGCTCCAGGAACCACCAGGGGTGACCGGCGGGCTGAAGAAGGTGGTGCCGAATTCGGCTTCACCATTATAGACGGCGAGTACGGTTTGGTTGTGACCACCACTCTCGACGCGTTCACCGGGCTCAATACCCGCGTTGGCAAACTCGACCGAGGGGAACACAAAGCCAGAGGTGGAACCGGCATCCGGGTAAGCCCAGCTTTTGCCAGCCAGGTCATTGAAGGTGTGGATGCCGCTGTCACGGCGGACAATATAAGCCGCCCAGTAAACCGGCCAGCCACGACGTACCGCAGCCGCCTCAACCTGGACACCGCAGCGATTGCTGGCAATGACGAAACCAGCCGCCGGGATGAAGCCCATCGAATTACCGGGGGAAGCACACATGGCTTCTACGGTTGCTGCATAGGAAGTGGGGACAAATACTTCAAAATTCAGGCCGGTCGCTTCGTTCAGCGCCTGCGCCATAACCTCACCACCGGTGGTGATGGTCTGAGCTTCGACTGAAGGCACGAAATACACCTGAATCGGGTTGGCTTCTGAGCCGAGTTCATCCTGAGCTATCGCAAACTGGAAAGACGACAACGTCAGCAATAACATGATGACGGCCAGTACAGTAGTTTTTCTCCGCATTCTGTAGATCCTTTCAAAAATTGTATAAGCGAGTGGTCTTTTCGATGCGAGAATATAGCCTGAAGTTTAAGAAATTGCTAAGAAATTGTGAAATGTAGCCAATATTCAGTTAAGTGGGGGTAACTTTTTATCCAATACTGATTTCGGATGGAATCAAAACGGCAGGGTAATGGTTACCCCTGCCGTTGAAATCGTATGTGAGCGGGTGAATCTATTCGGAGTTGGCATGGTCGCGGATGAAATGGATAATGCGACGGATATCCAGCCGGTGCAGATCCTTGCCGGGGGTGGAGCGGTCAGGGCTGTCGGCGGCTTTCAGCTCGTCCAGCAGCAGTTCGACCATGCGCACATCTTTGCGATGCTTGGCAAGAATCATCTCAATCTGGCGGATGACGAAATCATGCTGACGCGCCTTGCGGGTGTCTTCGCGGATTTCGATGGTATAGCGCTCTTCAATCGTTTCCAGCAGGAAGTTGGTGATTTCGTGCATCCGCTGTTCGATTTCCTGATCGAGCGAGTCGTAAACCGGTTCATAGGCCTCGAAGTCCACCGGTAGTTCGGCTTCATCAACCGGCTGCGGTTCGGCCTCAACTTCCAGCGTGGGGATAAAGTCGCGCCCCAGCAGAATCCGCAGGACATTCGGTTCATATTCCAGTGCGACAGCCACCCGCGTGATCAGATCATCGCTGATACTTTCCTCGGGCAATGATCCGCTGATCAGCGCCTGGATAAATGTGGGCTTGTCACCCAGTTTCTCTGCCAGGTCAGCGGGTGACCAATCCATGTTGACCAGCCGCGCCTCGATAAAGCTGCCCAGCATATCCACAGTATCGGTAGGCCGACGGGTCTGTGGCTCGGCCAGCGTTGGAAAAATGCTTTCCAGCAGCGCGTCCACATCCTCGAACGGCTCGTTATCATACAAATCAAAAAGGCTTACTTTTTCCATGACTTGGGCTCCTTACCGGTTCTATCGCTGTGGGCTCTTAGAAAAAGATCCGATGCCAGCAGATAATTCCCGATTTTACGTTTGGTATTCGCTGTAATCTGATAGATTGTCTGGACTTTTACATTATAAATCTCAGCCAATTTTTCAACATCTTCTTTATTTACCAACCGCCGCATGATAATTTCACGGTCACGCACTGACAAAGATTGCAGTGCCATTTCCAGTGCCTGCCAGATTTCCCGTTTATTTTCATTTTGAATAAATTCAGTTTCAGGATTATGGATATTGCTGATATTCAGGTGAGCAGGCAGTTCACCCTCCGCTTCGACATACTTTTCATCAATATCGATGGCAATCGGCTCCCGGCGCAGGTTCCGCACATGATTGTGCTGGATTTTCACCAGCCAGTAATAAAGGCTGTCACGATGCTCTGGCACAAAAGAATCAATCTTCTGGAAAACGGTCATCCAGGTCTTTTGCTCCACATCATCCAGGCGATCCAGCGGCAGGCTGTATTTTGCCAGCGACCGGCCTATCGCTATCTGGAGGCGCGACTGATAGTCGGCTGTAAAGCGCTTCCAGGCTTGGGGTTCCTTCTTCTTCAACTTCTCGACGAGCGCAGCTTCACGCTCAAGATCAAGGGGGCCATCCCCACCGATGTGTGTTGTGTGTGTCATGGCTCTGATCTTCCCATTACTCATTTTAACCTCGCGAAAGCGACATGACGACTTGCTTCTCTTGTATATGTCGCTGTTTCAATTTTTATATATGATTTTGATAACTTTTTTACACGCGCCCCCTACAGGTTGGGGGTTAACCATACTAAAGTACTAATCAGTAGTCCTATTAAACTGGCGCCAGACCCACACCAGCGCCCGGCTCAACTGCCCACCGATGAGGGTGATGCCGGGGAAAACCAGCGCAAAAGCGGCCAGCAGAAAAATCAGCGGCGGCTCGTAGTAATACCAGAACGGCATGCCAGAGACGATCAGCGCCAGCATGAGCCCTGTGACAACACCGCCACCGATCATAACCGGACGGGTCGCGCTGATTAATTCGCCCAGTTTCAGCCAGCCATACAGCCCCAGAATAAGGGCGAACAACATAAAAAACCCACTCGTCGGAATTGAGGATGTTTCATAGGTCATAATCTGTTTGATCACCAGCCAGGTGGGGACACTGGCCACGAGCATAAACACCGCGCCGAGGCTGATGTGCAGCACCTGATCAAAAGCGCGATCCGGGTTTTGCTTTTTCTTATCGACGCCGACACCAGCCAGACGGCGTTCTTCGCGCTGGACCTCTTCCAGCCACGTCAGCCATTTTTCGGCGCTGCGCGGGTCAATATCCGGTTCTGATTCTAAAATGCCGCGTGCTTCCAGGTAATTGCGATCCTCAATCAACTGATGAACCATCTTCATTTTTTCCTGGGACATCGGCGCAACCTTCCGCACTTTTTTGGCATTATGCCTATTCTGATTATACGGATGGATTGCTGTACAGAGCTTAACACATGCGCGAATTTACAATTTTCAGTTTTGGGGCAAATCGCAGCTTAGTGACGCGAGGGACGCGCCCAGGCACGCCGTCGGACTTCCAGCGGGGTCAGTCCCGTGGCCTGACGAATGCGCCGTGAGAAATGGTGGCGCGTCTGAAATCCGCAGCGCTCGGCAATGATGGCGACACTCAGGCCGGTATTTTCCAGCAGTTCGACCCCCTGCGTCACACGCTGCTCCCACAGATAGGCAATGGGTGTGGTATCGAGTTCACTCTGAAACAGGCGGATGAGATGCGAGGGGCTGGTCGCGGCGACCTGGGCCAAGGTATCCAGCGTCAGGGCTTCGCTGAGGTGCGTCTGAATATACTGGCGCGCCTGATGCACCGCCAGATGCGACACCGGATTGGCTTCACCGCTTAACTGGCGTTCGCCTTCTCCCAGATAACGCCACAGCATCTGAGCGACAACCGCTTTCAACAGGGGCTTGGCGGTGGATAGCGCGGTATTGCGCAGCGTCAGAGCGCGTAAATTCAGGTCGCGCATGGCCGGGGACAGTGGCAGCAGCCACGGAAGCTGGTGCAAACGGCGACTTATGGACGGTGGTAGTTGCGCGATGCCGACATGGGCAAAACTGTGATGGGTATCGGCATCCCGCGCAAAGGCAAAGCGCTCCTGATGGCCAGGGTACAACAGCGTCACCGAACCCGTCGGGGCATAATGCGCGACGGTGTCAATCCAGACGGTCATTTCGCCGGTATGCACCAGCACCAGTTGAAATGAATTCTGGATGCGCGGCCCAAAATGCCCGCCCGGTGGATAAATCACATCCCCGACCAGCACCCAGTCCGGCCACAACGCGCCATCCTGATCCATCATAGCCACCTTAAAATGTTGATTTCAGACACCTATTCGCCAATTGCAGACAATCGAAACTGCCGCATCATGTTATTATAGACACAACTTAATATTCCGATGATTATAAAATAAGGAGCAGGGAACATGGTACAGGCTCACCCTTCATTCAGGCTCGATTCAACGCATACGTATCCAGAGATCACAGCTGAACATGCGGCTTTTTACCGCGAAAATGGTTATCTGGTGGTCGAAAAAGCGCTCAGTATGACCGAAGTCGAAGAACTGCGACAGGAAACGACTGATATTTGCCGCGGCAAACGCGGTGAACTGCGACGCGGCCCGGTCTACTCCGCCGACGAAACCGATGATGAAGTGATTCAAAAATACCTGTGCATCCATTTCCCGCACAAAATCTCGTCAGTCATGTATGACTATCTGGCGCACCCGGCGATTGTCGATGTGTTGACCCGCGTCGTCAGCCCCAATGTCAAATGTATGCAGTCGATGCTGTTCATTAAATCGTCAGGCAAGCCGGGGCAGGCATGGCATCAGGACGAAGACTTTATCCCCACGCGTGACCGTTCGCTGGTGGGTGGGTGGATGGCGCTGGATGATGCGACGGTCGAAAATGGCTGCCTGTGGGTCATCCCCGGTTCACACAAGCACGGTGTATTGTGGCCGCAGGATCATCAGAATGATGAACGCTTTGACTGTACCGACGAATCCTACGGCTTCCCCTATCAGGAATCGGACTCGATTCCAGTGGAGGTCAAAGCCGGGTCGATTGTGTTTTTCAATGGCTACCTGCTGCACCGTTCCTTCGAGAATCAGGCGCAATCCGGTTACCGGCGCGTGCTGGTCAATCATTATATGAGCGCGGAGTCGCTGCTGCCGTGGCAGGCATTTGAAGAAGGCGCGCGCATCGCTACGGCTGATCACCGCGATATTGTCATGATTGCCGGTCAGGACCCTTACGGCTATAAAGGGCTGGAGGATATTAATACCCCCTCAGTGCGCCCCACAAAACAAGGTGGTTGTGCCTGGTAAAATACAGGCCATTACGCCCATTGAAGCTTGAATATACTGTTCCAAAATGGATGTCTAATGAATTAGATGTCCATTTTGATGTTTCACAAATTACGGAATTGTATAAAAGTAGCTCATAATTTGTACTTTTTCACTGGGATTGGATATATTCATTAGGTTATTTAAGCAACTATCGGTGAACGATCATGGCAGACCAGGATGATTTTCATCCATTACCCAAGCTCACACCTGAAACTTATACCAACCGCGAGTTAAGTTGGATTGAATTTAACAAACGTGTGCTGATTCTGGCACAGGATGACAACCAGCCTTTACTGGAACGCGTGAAATTTCTGGCGATTTTCAGCACCAATCTCGATGAATTTTTCATGGTCAGGGTCGCTTCCTGGCACAATAAAATGAAACTGGGTATCAACAACACCCGCCCGGATGGTTATACACCCCGCCGACTGCTGACCGAGATTCGGCAGCGTGTGCTGGATTTGACTCAACAGCAGCGAGAGACGATGCGCGAGGTCATGGGTGCGCTGGAAGTACGAGGCGTGAGCATTGTGGGAATTGATCATTTAACCCCCACCCAGCGCGAGGCATCCCGCGCCTATTTCTATGAAGCCGTGTTCCCGGTTCTGACGCCACTGGCTGTGGATCATGCGCGGCCCTTTCCGTTTATTTCCAACCTCAGCCTCAACCTGACGGTGTGGCTGCAACGCGATAATGACCCCGACCACGAACTGGAATTTGTGCGTCTGAAAGTCCCGGATGTGCTGCCGCGTCTGGTGGATCTGGATATGGTCATGCGGCGCTATGATGGGCCGGAAACCGCCCCGCACACTTTTGTCTGGCTGGAAGATGTCATCGCGGATAATCTGGCGCTGCTGTTCCCCGGTATGAAAGTGATTGATCAAACGCCCTTTCGGGTGACGCGCAATGCGGATATTGACTATGAGCACGAGCAGGAAGATCAGTTGCTGGATATCAGCGCACTGATTCGTGAAAGCCTGCGCGAGCGTCAATTCGGGTCGATTGTGCGTTTGAGTGTGCCGGATAATATCAGTGACAAAACACTGGATCGGCTGGTACATGAGCTGCATGTCGACCCGGAATATGATATCTACCGGATTGACGGCGCTTTAGGAGTCGGGGCCTTATTTGATCTGGCGGCGCTGGATTTGCCCGAACTCAAGTACCCACCGTATGTACCGCGCATCCCGGAGATTATCACGCAGAAGGAAGATATTTTCGCGGCGATCCGCCAGAATGATATTCTGCTGCACCATCCCTATGATTCGTTCAGCCCGGTCGAAGATTTTTTCAGCGCCGCATCACGTGACCCGAATGTGCTGGCGATTAAAGCGACGCTGTACCGCGCCGGCAAAAATTCACCTATCGTCCAGTCCTTGGCGGAAGCCCGCGATAATGATAAACAGGTCGCGGTGCTGGTGGAGTTAAAAGCCCGTTTCGACGAGGAAAACAATCTGGAATGGGCGCGTCTGCTGGAACGTAAGGGCGTGCATGTGACCTATGGCGTGGAAGAATTGCCGGTCAAAACCCATGCGAAAGTCTCGCTGGTTGTCCGCCGTGAGCCGGATGGCGTGCGACGTTATGTTCATCTGGGAACGGGAAATTATAATGCCACTACTGCCCGGATTTATACGGACATGGGCGTGTTTACGTGCAACCCCGAAATCGGCAACGACGCGCTGCTGCTGTTTAACCGGCTGACCGGTTATGCACCCTCAACCACTTACAAGCGCTTACTGGTTGCGCCGGAATATCTGCTCAATAATCTGGTCGCTTTAATTGATAATGAGATTCAAGCCGCTAAAGCCGGTTTGCCGGCACGTCTGGTCTTTAAGATGAACCAGCTTGAAGAAGACGTGATTATCCAGAAGTTGTATGAAGCGTCTCGTGCAGGGGTTGAAGTTGATCTGATCGTGCGTGGATTGTGCTGTCTGCGTCCCGGCATACCGGGTTACAGCGATACTATCCGCGTGCGCAGCCTGGTCGGGCGTTATCTGGAACACAGCCGCGTATTTTATTTCGCCAATGCCCCTGAAGACCAACGCATTTACCTGGGTAGTGCTGATCTGATGCGCCGAAATCTGTATAATCGGGTGGAGGTCGTTTTCCCGACTCTGGATCCACGCCTGCAGCAGCGGGTGCTGCAAATGCTGGCCACCGGACTGCGCGATAATGTCAACGCGTGGGCCTTGCAACCCGATGGAACGTATCAGAAGATCATGCCCGCTGCTGGTGAAGCCGTTTTTGATAGCCACCAAGCCTTCATGGAATCCAGTTTTGGAGTCGAGCAACTGCCGCCAGAATGGCACTTTGAGTTAAATTATTAGCCAAGGATGACCGGCAACTGCCGCTTTCAACCCACATATTCAGCCTATTGTTATTTAGTATGCAGGCGTGATACTGTGTAAAAGATAGGGGTAGTGTGCTATTCTAAGCCACGTTTTCTGAGTAATTAATATCATTTTGGATAACAATGTTGGTTCGCTCAGCTATCCCGTAATCGCCGCAGCAGAGGAGTTACAGTCGTGAAATTATGTGTCATTGAAGGTGATGGAATTGGCCATGAAGTCGTGCCAGCGGCTATTCAGGTTTTAAGAATGGTCGCACCCGATATCGAGGTTCACGAGAGCCCCGCTGGCTGGGATTATTTTCAGATTCATGGGACGCCCCTGCCTGCCGAAACCATTGAAATGGCTCAGGATTGTAAAGCGGTGCTGTTTGGCGCGGTGTCTTCACCATCCTACCCGGTTGAAGGGTATTACAGCCCGGTTGTGCGGCTGCGGCGCACACTGCAAACCTACGCGAATCTGCGTCCAACCCGCTATCTGCCGATCCCGACCGCGCGTCATGGCGTCGATATGGTGATCGTCCGTGAAAATACCGAAGATCTGTACGTCGGCAATGAATCGACCACTGACGAAGGCGACACCAGTATCGCCCAGAAGGTGATTACCCGGGCAGCGACCGAGCGAGTCGCCAAGCTGGCGTTTGAACTGGCGATCCGCAGTGATCGTGAAAAGGTGACTATCGTCCATAAAGCCAACGTGCTGCCGCAATCTGACGGTTTGTTCCGCCGGGTGTGTCTGGAAATTTCTCAGCATTTCCCTGAGCTGACGACCGATGAGCTGCTGGTCGATACCGCTGCTTACTGGATGGTCAAAGACCCGACGCGCTTTGATGTCATCCTGACGCCGAATCTTTACGGGGATATTCTGTCGGATATGGCCTCGGCCTGGGGCGGTGGCCTGGGGTTATCCCCTGCACTGAACATTGGTGAGACGATTGCTATTGCGGAGCCGGTGCATGGCTCTGCGCCGGATATTGCCGGAAAAGGAATCGCCAACCCCACTGCCGCCATTCTGAGTATCGCGCTGCTGCTGCGCCATCACTGGTTAAAACCGGATTTGGCCGATTTAATAGAAAAAGCAGTTTACAAGACATTGGAAGAAGGAGAGCATACTGTGGATATCTTTGCTGAAGATGCGATCTCTACCAATGAATTTACACAAAGAGTTTGTAACCACTTAAGTTAATAATACGAAACCGTGGTAGGTTATGAATACTATCTTGACGATTGACGATGATGAAGGTGTCCTGCAGCTCATCAAAACAGTGCTGGAAAAAGCCAATTATAACTATCTGCAAGCCAACAACGGGGCAGATGGCTTAGAATTGGCCGTCACCTACCAGCCTGATCTGATTCTACTGGATGACACCTTACCATTATTACCTACTCATGAGGTCGGTCTGGAATTACGCAGCAACCCCTATACCCAGAACATCCCCATAGTTATCATCAGTGCGGCCTTCAACAATCAGAATCCGCGTTATATTGAGAGTCTGAGCGGTGATGGCCTGCTCGCCAAACCTTTTCGGCCTGTCCAACTGCTCACCCTGCTGGATTCATTTCTGAAGGCGTAGTAAGTTTCAGATTTACAGTTTGTTTTCATAACACACATCATAAACGTAAAAAAAGCCATTTAAGCACTTCGTTAACTCAAAAAACAGCGATATGCAGTTACGATAGGTATAACCTATGTGATGATTCAGATCAGATTGATGCTTCGATCTTCGATGTATTTTGCTGATCCTGGTGGTCGTGTGGGTCGCAAAAGGAATATTTTCAGGCTGGTTTGAACTACGCCGAAAACACGGAATGACAAGTTATTTTCAATATCCATTCAGAGGAAGTCCAGGATTATGTTTACTGTCCTTGTAGTTGATGATGAAGAAGGTTTTTTACAGATCATCCAGGTGATCTTGAAACGCGCTGGTTATAAGACCCTGACCGCCAGTAATGGATTGGAAGGCCGGGATATGATTTATAACCATCGCCCTGATGTGGTGATTCTGGATGATATGATGCCGGGGATGACGGGTGGCGAAGTGTGTATGCAGGTCAAAAGCGACCCGCAGGTTCAGCATATTCCTATTATCATGTACAGCGCCGGTGCCAAAGTACGCAACCCTGAATATATTCATCAGATCGGCGCGAACGGGGTTTTATTTAAGCCATCCCTGCCCAACGAAATTATCGAGATTATTGCCAACAGCCTGGAAACACGCGTCTAGCCAGTCGGAATATCAGCGCCTGTCAGATGATAACTCGCTCTTGTTATCCAACCGTGTGCGGGTTAACATCATGGTCAGCAAATCGAATGTGAAACGGCAATTATGGCTATGAATGAAACAACCAATCGCATCGAAAAAGTTCCGGGCGTGAAGTGGGCAATGGTGCATCCGCGCCTGGCGGCATGGATCGTGCTGTCCGTGGGCATGGTGGTTCTGCTGGTGATTGAAGCGCGCGATGTCGGCTTACTGGTGACGCAATGGATCGCTCTGATTGTGGCCTGTGTGCTGGTGGCAGGTGCCTGCGTGTGGATCATTAGCTGGGAAGACGATTATCAAAGCACCGACTGGGTCGAAACCACTGACCCAGTCACGCCATTAATCGAAGAAGACAGCAGCGCGCTTTAACGACTCTGGTCAAAGGCAGCTAGCGCACGGATATGCGGCTGCCATTCGGGGTCTTATCAATGACGATATGCACCGGGAACGAATCGCGCAGTTCGTCGATATGCGTAATGACCAGGATCATATCGAAGTCATTCTGAATCGCGGTGATGGCTTCCACAAGGCGGTCACGGCCATCCGCATCCTGCGTACCAAAGCCCTCATCAATAAATAACGTCCGCAGATGCGCCCCGGCACGCCGCGCCAGCATTTGTGACAGCGCCACGCGGATGGCAAAATCAATGCGGAAAGCCTCGCCACCGCTGTACATCTCATAACTGCGTGTGCCCAGTTCATCGGCAATTTCAATATCCAGTGTTTCAGCGATGCCGCCGGTAATCTTCTCGCGCTGCGTATTAAAGCGCAGGTGCATACGGCCACCGGACATGCGGCTCAAAAGCTGGTTAGAGGCATATTCCAGTTCGGGGATGGCGGTTTCGATAATCATGGCGGGGATGCCATTTTTACCAAAAGCCACGCGTAATTCTTTGTACATCGATTCCTCATGGCGCTTCTGATCGCTGCGTTTTTGCAGTTCCAGCTTACGCAGACGCTGCTTTTCGAGCGCATCCAATTCCTGACGGGCATTCACCAGCCGCTGATAAGCATTGCGCTCGCTCAGGCGCAAGCGATCCACCTCCTGCTGACGCACATGATATTCATCCACCAAAACCTGCAAGCGGGTGATCTCGCTTTGTAGAAGCTGCATCTGTTTCTGATCGTCCAGCACTGCTTTCTGATTGCGCTCCACGCGCAGACGCGCCCCCTCAAAAGCCGACTGCGCTTCCGGCAGGGATTGCAGCGCGAGGTTCAGTTCGTTCTGCTGGCGCTCAAAATCGCTGTAGGTAGCCAGTTGTTTACGCGCGGTATCATGCGAGTCGCGGTTATAGCCGACTTCAGACCGGCGCAGCAGCAGCGTGTTCAATTGGTTGCGGATTTCCAGCGCAAACGCTTCACTTTCGAGCATATTTTCGACTGCCTGTAGCGAAACCTGTTCTTCATCCAGACGATTGCTGGCCTGCCGTGCCGCGTTGATCTGCGCCTGAAGCAAACCCGCGCGTTCCAGCAAAGGCGGCAACCGTTTGAGGTTGATGTCAATTTCGCTGAGGTGCTGCTTGTGTTCTTTTACATCATCCACAATGGTTTTCAGGCGCTTCTCATTGCCGCGGAAAGTGTCCCCGCGCAGCGTGCCATCCGCCGCTAACTGATCGACCAGTTCGGTGCGATGGCCTTCGTCCAGTGGTTGACCGCATAAAGGGCAGGTCGCGTCCGCTGCGTTTTCCAGCCGATCCAGCCGATCTTTAATGTTGAGCATTTCCGTGCGCAGGGCGCGATTGGTCGCGTCCAGTTCGGCGCGTTCCTCGCCCAACTGACTGTTGAGTGTTTGCAGATTGTCGCGCTCGATTTCCAGCGCCTGCAATTCCAGCACTTCGACCTGCACCGCCTCAATATCGCCACTGACCGCCTGATTCGACGTGCGCTCCAGTTCGGCAATGCGCGCGCGGTAGCCGCTGGCTTCATTTTCGAGAGTGGCGCGGGCTTCACGCAGGGCTTTTTCCAGCGTGTTCTGCTCCTGGTCAAAGTCGCTGAGTTGCAGCAGTTTGTCGCCCAGATCATGATCGGCTTCACGGGCGGCTTTGAGCACAGCATAACCGCTCTCGATGGCCTGCCGTTGGGCGATGACCGCTTCAAAAGCGTCAATCCGCTGCTGCTGATGGTCGACTTCGCGCTCGGCCACCTCGACATCTTTCTGATGCTCTTTACAGCGCTTCTCGGTGTCGGCCAGACTTTGCTGCACACCGCGCATTTCCAGCGGGGCATGTTCGACTTCTTTCAGGTGGACTTCGGCGGCTTCCAGCGCCTGTTTGGCCTCGGCCTGAGCGCGTTCCGCCTCGACCAGTGCCACCTGCAGTCCGGGTTCCTTCGCCAGTTCCTCGTCAATTTCATGGATGCGCAGCTCGATCACCTGAAGCTCGGCCTCGATACTTTTGAGGTGCTGCTTAACCGTTTCCTCGTAGCGCTCCCATTGCGCCAGCCCCAGAATATCCGACAGAATCTGCTTGCGTTCGCGCGGGGTTTTGGTGGTGAAGGCATCGGCTTTGCCCTGTTGCAGAAAGGCCGAATTGGTGAACGTGTCATAATCCAGCCGCAACAGGTGATTGATGCGCGTCTGCGTGGCTTTCATGTTGGGTTCGCTGATGAGCGTGAACTGCTCGTCTTCATCCTGTATGAGCAGATCGAGTGTGCCGCCGCTGCGTTGTCGCCGGGTGCGCCGCCGAATTACGCGGTAAATCTGGCCTTCCTGCTCAAAATCCAACTGGACGTACATATCCTGCTGGCCCATATGCACCAGATCTTCATCGCGTTTGGCGCGGGCTTTACCCCACAACGCCCAGGTGATGGCATCCAGTAAAGAAGATTTCCCCGCGCCGTTGGCACCGGTCAGGCAGGCCAGATGGATGCCGTCAAAGCGCACGGCGTCCGGCGCGATGTAGGGCAGGAAATTCTTAATTTCGAGACGAATAGGCAGCATAGCAACTCTCACAGGACTGAAGGTAATAGAACATCTGTTAGTCTAGCGTTTTGGTGGGGTTGTGTCCAGTGACGGTGGGAGATGATTGAGTAATCATATTAAATAGTTCTAAAAATATATTCAAAAATTAGAGTTTATTGTACGGACACGGCATGCCGTGTCCGTACCAGATGAATTGTGGATAGATACTTAATGTACCGCCACGCCACTTCTCTACAAACGATCATGCAGGAGCATCGACAGTCAGGGCTGACTCGAGTAGACTCAAGTCTGAATAACTGACACAGCGCGTAAAGAGAGACTATGGTCGCACCTGAATCGGCTTCACAACCCACATCCTTTCGCAAAGTCCGCATTGTGCTGAACCCGGTTTCCGGCCAGAACAATCACTCTGAAGCGACCGTCCGCAGCGCGCTGGCGGCTTATCCCCACATTGATTGGGATATTTACCTAACCAAAGGCGATGGTGATGCCTACCGCGCGACCCAGGAAGCCTGCGAAAGCGGTTATGATCTGGTGATCGCGTCCGGCGGGGATGGCACGGTGCGTGAAGTGGCCGATGGTCTGCTGAATTACGCCGTGCCGATGTCGATTCTGCCGAATGGCACCGCCAATGTGTTATCGGTCGAGCTTGGTTTTCCGCGGGGTGCCCATGTGATTTTAGCGGCGCTGTTCAACGGCGATTATGTGCTCCGCAAGATGGATGCCGCCAAAATGGATCAGACCACGCTGCTGCTGCGGGCGGGTATCGGCTACGAAGCGGAGATTTCCGTGGGGGCGACGCGCGAGGCGAAGTCGCGGTATGGTCGCGCGGCCTATTTCGTGACAGCCTGGCGCAAGCTGCGTCGCCTGCGTCCGACGCGCTATCACCTGACGATTGACGGTCAGGAATACGTGCGGCGCGGAGT
>JBBSQD010000098.1:0-19819 GCA_038258185.1 Aggregatilineales bacterium
ACAGGTCAATAATGATGCATCCTTACTCGAAATTCTTATTTTTGATACCGATGCTGAACGCGCCGCATTAATCGCTAACCGTGTCGCACAGGAACTTGTGAATCAGAGTGCTTCTGGCGGTGGCGCCGGGGTGGCTGACCCAGATTTTGTGAAGCGTGAACTCACCAATCTTCAGAATCAAATTAACCAGTTACAGGAACGCTACGACGAACTTCTGGCCGAATCCAGCCAGTTACAATCCGCTTTTGCCATTAACCAGAATATTCAGGAAAGCCAGAGTGTCTCTGCCGCACTGGCGGATCTGCGCGGGCTTTATGCTCAATATCTCAGCGCCAACAGTGAGGTTCAGCGTCAGGTGCAGTTGTTCGAACCGGCTATCGCCAATTACTATCCTGTAGCGACCAACAGCATGCTGGATCTGGTTATCGCTGGGGCCATTGGTGGCGTGCTCTCCGTTCTGACTATTGTGATGATTACCTTTATGGATGATCGTTTCCAGTGGTCGGAAAGCGATATGGACACCGTCGATGGCATCCGCGTTTTGGGGCCGCTGGGTATCGTCGCAGGTGGCAAGTTACCACTGTATGCGGTCAATGCGCCCGAATCGCTGGAAGCAGAAGCTTTACGTCAGGTAAGAGCCAAAATGGCGCTTCAGACAGAAACCGGCAAACCACCGCAAGTCATCACCTTCGTCAGTAATGATTCAGGCGATGGCAAGACGCTGACAACCACCAATATGGCGCTGACTTATGCGCGTTCTGGTGAACACACCATCGTCATTGATGGCGACATTCGCAAGGGCGATATTCACGAATTATTTCGCTTACCCAATATAACGGGTCTGTCGGAAATTCTAGCGTCCAAAGATCCCATCGCCAACATGCTCAAAAGCACGGTCTTACAAACCGAGGAAGAAAATCTGTGGTTGCTTCCTGCGGGTCGTCTGACCACTGACCCCGGTGCGCTCTTTAGTGGGCCCCGGCTGGAAGCCTTGATCGAAACCCTCAAGGCCAATTATGATATGGTCATCTTCGACTCCGCGCCGACCATTGCGGGGCAGGATTCAGTTTTTCTGGGTGATAAGAGTGATGGCGTGGTCGTGGTCGTCAATGCCCGTCGTACTACTCGCAGTGCCTTAAAACGCACCATAGCCAGCCTGAGAGAAGGCCACAACATTAATATTTTTGGGCTGGTGGTCAACCGTGTCCGCCTCCAGGTCACCAGCAAATACAGCAGCTCATACTACCGTCATGCGCCGGGGATCAGCCCTGACCAGCTTAACCGCGAATTGCTGAACCCGACCACCAGCGGTATGAAATTAAGATCAAACGTATTTGTTACGGCTGAAGGTGAGCGTTTTTATTCCGTGAAGGTCAGCGCACAGCGTCTGGGTGTGCGCCAGAAAACTATCCACGAATGGGTGAAAAGTGGTTATCTGAATACCATGAAACGTGGGCTGCGAACCTGGGTCAGCGAAAACGAAATTGACCGTCTGCTGAATAATCTACCTGTCTCAAAGGAAAATTTCGCCGCACCAGCCGACACTCAGCAGCCAGAGTCACGGGCAAACGGCATGGTCACAGGCCGCCTGCCAGCAGACCACCTGCGGGAGCAGAGAAATGCGGTCTTAGGCTTTGCGAAAAACCCGGCACGTTCTGAAACCGATAACAGCTAACGAGGTCACTCACTGATGCTTATTGGCATTTCGCAGAATTTTCAAACGCTGCTGGGGCGTCTCAAGTATTACCTGTTGGAACGTTACCATGTACAGACCGTTCAGATCGGCATGAGCATTGTATGCCTGCTGTTGTCCGCCACTGCGACCCTGTTGTTGTATCAGCGTCCCATCCTGGCAGCAATCGTTGTCGCCCTGTTTGCTGGCATTGGGGCGGTGCTGCTGGTTTACAACAATATGGAAAAAACGTTGATTCTGTTTGTAATGGTCAGTACCGCGCTCAATCTGGGGGTAGGCACGGGCACGGGCACCCCTATCACCCTGACCTTAATGCTCCTGCTGCTCATGATCGGCTTATGGAGTTTCCGCGTTTTTATCCAGGAGCGTTCCGCAGCCACGCTCGCTCCCACTCCGGCAAATATACCCATCCTTTTATTTGGGATCGTGGTGATTATTTCCATGTGGTGGAGCACATATTACGTTGAGCCCGATCTGCGCTATGCCTTCGCAGATAAATTCAACCCGCGTATGATGACGGCTTTGGTTTTGATCATATCCTCGATCACGCCCCTGCTTTTTGGCAGTTTCATCCGCCGGGAAAGTACCTTGAAATTCATCGTGGCGTGGTTTGTAGGCTATGGTTTAGTCAGTGTGGCCATCCTGGTTGGCATTCCTTCCATTTTCCCCCATAACGTATTTAATATCCGCGGTCAGTTCCCGGCATGGGTGGTTCTGCTGGCAGCTGGGCAAATCCTGTTTAACACCAAATTACCAAACTATATGCGGCTCTTAACGTTGGCAGCAGCAGGTGGTTGGTCTTACGTGCAGTTTGTTTTAGGTCTCTCCTGGGTGAGCGGTTGGCTTCCAATCGTTGCGGGTGTGGGCATCATTGGCTTGATTTATTCTCGCAAACTGGTTTTTATAGGTCTTATTGGCGTCGTTATATTTGGCCTGCTGAATATCGATACCATCAACACGATGCTTGAGGCGGAAAACGAAGAATCCGGCGAAACACGACTCGATGCCGGTGAACACACCTTCAAAATTCTGGGCCAGCACTTTTTATTTGGCACGGGCCCGGCAGGATACTACTTTTACCTGAATGGGGAGTCGCATCTTTCCCATAACAACTATCTGGATATTGTCTCGCAAACCGGGGTCGTAGGCTTCGCTTTATACATCGCTATCTGGTTAGGGCTGGGATGGATGTGCTGGAAAGCACTGCAAACATCACCGCCGGGAACCTTTCTCTATGGTCTTGCTGCGTCCCTCATAGGCTGCTGGTTCGTCACGATGCTCTCTATGGCACTCGGTGACTGGGTCACGCCATTCCCCTATACACAGGGGCTGGCCGGTATAAGCTATACCATCTGGCACTGGATGATGCCCGGTTTGGCGATTGCCATCTACCTGATCAATACGCGCACCCCGGCAAATGAACCTGACATTAAAAGTTCCGAACCGACCATCTCATAAAACAGTCCGCCATCAGATGCTATAGCTGCATTGTCGATTAAAAGCTGAAATACCAGCTATAGCATTCCTCATTACTTACACAAATTAACCGGCTAACACTAGCAAAAATCGTTTCACGCGACAAGCATGCAATCCACCATTTAGCCAAGCGCAAGGTGCCTACAGGTATACCATAAATAGCTAATTGCAGAACCGTTCAGAGGGATTCAGATGCAACAAACACTCCAATACACACCTGTGCTAAATAAACCTGCCACCCTGAAAATGACTCGGATTGATGTGCTCGCACTCGTATCAATTTTGCTCCTGGCAGCAGCGCTGCGATTTATGTCGCCCCAGGTGATTGACTACCGGCAGGATCAGGCGGATCTGGTCTCTTTAGCACAGGATGTGGTTGAGGGTAAATCCATTCCGCTGTTGGGTATTCCGTCTTCAGCAAAAATCCCTAACTCCCCTGTAACAGCCTATATGATCGTTATCCCCTATCTGTTTACGGATAACCCAATTACCGCGACGCTGTTTATCGCGGCATTTAATGTGTTGGGTGTAGCTCTGTTATGGTTTCTCGCCAGACGCTACTTCAATGCCACCATCGCGCATATCGCTGCGCTGGCCTATGCCGTGAGTCCGTGGGCCATTAACTACAGTCGCAGCATCTGGGCACAGGATTATTACACACCCATTTTTCTCATCGCATTACTGCTAGGGTTGTATGGATTTATAGAAGGCAAGCGCTGGGCGCAGATCTGGTGTTTACCTGTATTTTTTATCGCTATGCAGATCCATATGGCGGCCATCGTTTTATTTCCGGTTTATCTGTGGATCGTGTGGGTAGGCCGCAAAAATATCAGCAAAACTGCGCTGGCAATCAGTGCCGTGCTGGCTTTGATCACGGTGATCCCTTTCATCATTGGGATCAGTCAGTCCTTGCTGAGTGATCCCGTTTCCGCTAATTCATTTGGCGTCCAGCGTCGTGAATTTTCACTCCGGGAAATTATCAAGCCTTATGGTCAAATGGCCTGGTTAATGACCGGGCTGGGCTTAGAGCAGTATATCGCCCGCGCAAAAGCGGATGAGTTCATCAATACAATCGGCATTCCTACGCTGCACTGGATTTTCTTAGGGCTTGTGACGGCGGTGGGTGTCGTCGCAAGCTGGATTCGTTTCCCACGCTACCTTACGATTCTGGTCATGCTGTGGGCATTCCTCCCGTTGGCTGCGCTCACTGTTCCAGTGCTGAGTGTCGCGCCACATTACTTTGTCGCTTCCATCGCAGCCTTGTGCCTTTTGGCTGGCATCGGTTCGGACTGGATCATTTCGTCTATCCGCCAGCGCGATCCTAATTCCAAACTGCATTATGCGTTTGTGCTTTTATTGGGACTCGTTTTTGTGACGCAAAGTATTTTCATGGTGCGTGCTACAGACTTTATTGACCGCAATTATCTGCCGACTCAGTTTGGTTCCGGGCCATCGGTACATTATCTGCTGAATATTCAGGACGAGCTGAAGTCATACGAAGATGTTGTCCTGATCGGCAATGGGGATTGGGTCGATATTTCAGCACACGGCTCACCGGTCTGGGAATCATTATTACGCCAATCCGCCACCTGTGTACGCGATATCATCAGCACCGATGGATTTGTGGTGATGCCAGCCACTCCATTTGCAGCGGTCTATACGCCACGCACCATCGAAAATGATATGATTGATTCCTTTTATCAGCAGGGTGAGCCTGAAGTAATTGAGCTGCGTCCAGAAGAAGGTAGCTACATTATCTATTCTCATTCGGCACCAACAGGCTGGGATGAAGATCTGGTAGCGTTGCCAGAAGCGGTTGAATTCAGTAACGCGGTCAGCCTTAGTGACTATCAATTAGACGATGGCAGACTGACCCTGGAATGGCAATTACCTGAAAAGACCCATCTCAACTATGATTATGTGGTTGAATATGTGGATGATAGCAACGAGGTGATAGGTCAGCAGAAATTCCCCTTCTGGCCGGGTGATAACTGGTGTGCGGGTGACAGATTAATCAGCCAGGCCAGTCTGGAAGTGCCTGATGGTACACAATCCATGAGCATCAATTTACAGCATGGTGCTGAACCGTTGCCAACAACAGGTGATGTGCAGGCCATCATCAATCCCTGAGTAGCGTTGTAAATGATGAGTGCCGGGTGTTGCATCAAAACAGCGTAACACCCCATAACACTTAACGCTGATACTTAAGTCAGTGACAATGTAATGTTAAGAGGTTTACAGATCGTCATGAAGTGGTTACGTTGGTCTAGTTTAATTCTAATAGTTATCGTTTTGTCCAACACAGTTTCCGTCACACAAGGACAAAGTGGCATTCCTACATGGACTCAGCCGGTAAGTTTAGGCTTGGGCTGGTGGGAAAGCATTACCGTGGATCAACAAGGCACGGCCTATGTCGGCTGGTTTCAGGAGCGGACAAAACCGCAAAACGGCCCCATCGGCTCTGATCTGCTGATGTATGCGCAAAAGCCGCTGAATGGCGACTGGTCTGTTATGGATATCATTGCGACCAATACGCAGGGCTATACCATTCGTAACGGCTTTGCAGTGACCAGTGATGGCGAAATCTACGCGGCATTTCGCAGCGAGAATGGTCATGTTCTGAGTCATGCCAATATCGAAACAGCACTCAGCCCGCAGGCATGGGCCGATCCCACATCCCTGACGTTTCAGGGTTATTACATGGACTTTATAGCCGACGATCAGGACAATCTGCACTTTGTCTTTAGCGGGCGAATCTCTGGCGGCGCAAGAGCAGTTGGGGCGACAACCGAAGGTGCTGAATCAAATCCCTGTGCCAATTGTGGTGATCTTTACTACATGCGGTCTGAAGATCGTGGCAAAACCTGGAGCCGTCTGTATCCCGTCTCCATCGAAACGACCACGGGCAGCGACCGTGTCGAGCTTTATCAGGGCAAAAGCGGACGCATCTATATTGACTGGGACGAAGGGATTGACTGGTATTCAGGGCGTGGTTCTGCAAAAGACGTGCGCATCATCTATTCTGATGATCATGGCCTGACATGGTCTGATCCCATTATTCTGGATGGCGGTAATTTTCCTGATCGCCGCCCGATCCAGATCGCCACCACAGAAATGCAGAACGGCGATATTATGACAGTCTGGCGTTATCACACGATGGTGGGCGAAAATCGGATCTATTATCAGATATCATCCGACTCCGGCCTGACATGGACAGAACCGGAAGTCATTGAAGGAATTTATGCCCGTAACATCAATGAGACACCACTTGATGATTATCAATTAGTGACGGATTTGTTGGGGACGGTTCATCTGTTTGCGGTTGGGCGCACCTCACCCGATGTGATGTCCATGTCATCTGAGAGTGAACCCACGTCAATCTTTCACATCGAATACCGGCAGGGAAGCTGGCGCACACCCCAGATTATCGCCTCGGGGCGCAATCCCGGCGACAACCTGAATGCACCTCCCGGCATTTTCCCGGAATGGCCGAAGGCGGTTGTGGGACCCTTAAATGACATTCACCTGAGCTATTTTGTGCGTTATATGTCACCGCGCACAAACGGCACTGGCATTGAAGAAACCGGCCTGGAGGTCTTTTACGCCTATCGTACCGGCAACACGCTTCAGCAGCCGTTACCCACATTTGTGCCGACCCTGGAGCCTACAGCAACCCAGTTAGCCGTCTTTGCGGCAACCACTACACCTTACCCGACGACCGAACCTGTCAATAACACGAATGTGCGGGTCACGAGTGATGAATATGCGATTCAAACTGTGCTCAGCGGTCTGGCCGCATCCCTGTTTCTGTGCGCGGGAGTCATCGTTTTTTCAAAGATCAGACCCAGGGGTTAAAGCAGCATACCGTTAGGGATTTGTTAGGTGAATTAAGAGCAGCTTTAACATCACGTAAGGCTGCTTTTTTATTCTAGATGATAGAAGGATTAAATAGAAAAGAGATTTATGATGCGGATCGGCATAATTGGTGGTGGGTTAATGGGTGTGGCGCTGGCATATTTTTTGTCAGAGACTAACCCTGATATCACATTGCTGGAACAAGCCAATTCTTTGGGTGGCTTAAATAGCTCAATAGATTTCGGTGATGGCACATTAATCAGCCGCTATCATCATGCCTTTTTACCCGGTGATAGGCATATTCATGATTTATGCAATCGCTTAAATATTTCGCAGGAATTATCATTTATGCCTGCCCCAACGGGCTTTATTCATCACGGTGATGTGCATTCCCTCAATAGTATCTGGGACTTTATTTCCTTCGCTCCGCTTCCCGTGCGTGATCGTATGCGCTTAGCCAACAGCATCCGGCACATCAACAGCCTGACCAACTGGCAGGAACTTGATCGTCTTCCGGTGCGCGACTGGCTGATCGAACAGAGTGGCGAACGTGTTTTTAACCGCATCTGGGCACCTTTACTGGAAGCGAAATTTGACAATCAATACGATCAGATTCCGGCCACATATATCTGGTCATGGGTCAATCGCATGATGTCCACCCGCAAAGGGCCGCGCTTGCAAAGCCAAGTCGGCTATCTGCAACAGGGACATATGACACTCATTCAGGCGATGGCGAAAGTCATTACCCAGCGCGGTGGTAACATTCTCACCGGAACGCGCGTGCGTGAGGTGGAAATCAAACAGGGGCAACTCTATCAGATTCGCACCTTGTCTGGTGTCATGGATTTTGATCTTTTGATTGGTGCTTTGCCCACGCCGACTTTTAGCCGTCTCATTCCCAGCGCCGATCAGTATTACCTTGATCAGTTGGCTCATTCGCGCTATCTGGGCTTAATCTGCCCCATGTTGATTACGGATCGTCCGTTATCACCATACTGGACATTGAATCTGACTGACCCAAGCAGCCCGTTTTCCAGTGTCATTGAAATACCGCACCCCACCAATCCGAATCATCATGTGGTGTATCTGCCCAAATTCACCGCACCAAAAAATGATTGGATGGGTGTGCCAGACAGTGATATTCAGGAAGCCTGGATTATCCGCCTGCGTCAGCTTTTTCCTGAATTTAAAACTGAGCATATCCAGCAGTTTACCATCAGCCGCTCACGTTATGTCGAGCCTGTTCACACACTTGATCCGTTTAATCAGATTGTGCCGGTCGAGACACCTTATGCCGGATTGCTGCTGGCTAATATCAGCCAGGTTTATCCCAATCTGGCCACCAGTGAAGCAGTGGTCACTTATGCTCAGCAGATCGCCAAAATGGCTACAGCTTATAAGCAGAAATTACGGGCAACACCAGCTGCCTGAGAAGAGGATTTATGCGCGTATTACTACTCACTCAGGTATTGCCCTATCCGCCGGATAGCGGCCCTAAAGTCAAAACCTACTATGTTTTGAAATATCTGGCTCAGCATCACGACGTGACTCTGGTTTCATTTGTCCGCGACAGTGACAAACCCGAATATATTCAGCATCTGGAAACATTATGTGAGCGCGTGATTACCGTGCCTATCAGCCGCTCCAAAATTTATGATCTGCGCTTTATGGGCAAAAGCTTAATAAGCGGTCAACCGTGGATGATGCTGCGCGATGAGCGACCTGAGATGCGTCAGGTGCTGGCTGATCTGGCAAAAACCACGCATTTCGATGTCGTCCATGCTGACCAGACGAATATGGGCCAATATGCCTTGCCCTTCACTGATAGCCGTAAAGTGCTCGATTTACACAACGCCTTATGGATGTTGTATAAACGTCTGGCGGAAACCACACCGGCCACCAGCCCCATGAAATATATTCTTGCCCGTGATTGGCCGTTGCTCAAGCGCTATGAAGGCTGGCTTTGCCGCCAGTTTGATGCGGTCACAGCCGTATCCGAAGAAGATCGCGCTTTGTTGATGGAAGCGGGTGCGCAGAAAAATATTACGGTGATCCCCATCGCGATTGATACCGATGAGCAGGCGTTGATTCATCGGCGGCCATCCAGCCCGCATATTGTCCACATCGGCACAATGTACTGGCAGCCTAATATCAACGGCATCACCTGGTTTCTGGATCATATTTACCCGACCATTAAGCGGGAAGTGCCTGATGTGCGCTGTACATTGATCGGCGCGCGACCGCCAGAATCGATTATCAAGCGCGGTCAGGATGATCGCACTTTAACCGTCACCGGTTATGTGGAAGACCCGCTGCCTTTTCTGGAAGACGCCAGTATGATGGTTGTTCCCCTACAGGCCGGTGGCGGTATGCGCGTCAAAATCCTCAATGCGCTGTCGCAGGGAATACCGATGGTGAGCACATCCGTGGGCTGTGAGGGCATTAAAGTCACGAACGGTCAGGATCTGTTGATTGCGGATGAGGCCACCACTTTTGCCGATGCCAGCATTCGCCTGCTGACGGACTCTGATCTGAATCAGAGCATCACGCAGAATGGCCGCCAGACAGCGGAAAATTTCTATGATTACCGGCAAGCCTGCCGCCCATTGGATGCCATTTACTCATCAAAAATCGAGCAGGTATAACTTATGCGGATTTTGTTTATAACGCCTTATATACCCTCTTTAGTGCGGGTACGCCCTTATAATCTGCTGCGTGCGCTGGTGAACCGTGGCAATGAAGTCACCCTGCTCACTTTGCAGCCTCCCGGTGATGCTGGTGAGACATTACCCCAACTGCGCGAGATCTGTAGTGCGGTGCATGTTGTCCCCCACGAGCGTCTGCAAACCCTGACAAACAGCTTAGCCGCGCTGCCCACAGATTTCCCCATACAGGCGGCTTATTCGCGGTCAGCGGGTTTTAAGGATTTACTGCACCAGTTGATGCAAACCGAGGCGTTTGATGTTGCCCATGTGGAGCATCTGCGGGGTGCGGTGCTGGCCGAATCACTGGGGAATTTGCCGGTCATTTTTGACTCCGTCGACAGTATTTCGCTGTTATTCCAAAAGGTCTTAAAAGACGCACCCAGCTTAAAAAGCCGGATGATGGCGATGTTAGACCTGAAGCGTACACAACGCTTTGAAGGTCAGTTGAGCAAGCGCTTTTCACACATCACCGTCACCAGTGAAATTGACCGGCAGGCATTGATTGAACTTGGCAATCCGCCCGACACAATCACGGTGATATCGAACGGTGTCGATATGGATTATTTCCAGCCGCAGCATCTGCCCCGCAAGCAGAAGAGCCTCGTGTTCAGCGGCAAGATGAGTTATCACGCCAATATCGCCGCTGTCGAAGACCTGGACGAGAAAATCATGCCCCTGGTTTGGGAGGCCGAACCCGAAGCAAACTTACAAATTGTTGGGAAAGACCCCGCGCCTGTTATTTTAGAGTTAGGTCAAAAACATAACATAAATGTGACAGGATACGTACCTGACCTGCGTCCTTACCTCGCACAGGCCGCCGTAGCAGTAAGCACTGTGCGTTATGGAGTGGGAATCCAGAACAAAGTTCTGGAGGCTATGGCGATGGCGACACCCGTTGTGTGTTCACCGCAGGCCAGTTCCGCTCTTAAGGCAGTCAACGGACGAGATATATTGATCGGGGAAGATCCTCAGGCCATTGCCCAGCACATTATTCATCTGTTGCGTTCCACAGAGCAGCAGCAGGAAATCGGGCAAGCAGGCAGACGTTATGTAGAGACTTATCACACCTGGGATAGTGCGGCGGCTACTCTGGAAGAACTCTACGAAAGTGCAATTAAAACGACTTAACTGCCAAATAGATTTAAAGAGGTAGAGTAGCTCATGGGGACCCGGATTATCGATCAAAAATACCGCAGACAGCAGTCGGCATTCAGTTTCAAACCCAATCAGTTGCTCAATATTGCCCGACAGAACACTGCAAACAAATTCCGTACCATCCAGATTGGCCTCGTGATTGCCGACAGTCTGATGTTAAGTCTGGCTTTCTGGATCTCATATACGCTGCGTTTTGATGCAGTGACCTCCGTATTCTTCGCCGCTGATGGTGCACAGGATGTCTTTTTCTACCGCAACGCGATCTTCCTTGTGGTTCCGGCATGGTTATTTTTGTTCCGACTTTTCAAAATGTATGATACGTCTTTACTGTTTCACGGCCATCAGGAATACACAAATTTATTTAATGCATCCACGATTGGCATTCTGCTGGTCATCCTGATGATGTTCCTTGACCCTAGTCTGATTATCGCCCGTGCCTGGGTACTGATGGCATGGTTACTGTCGGTTTTCCTGGTCGGCATTGAACGCTTTTTTGTGCGACGCATGGTCTATTCCGCCCGACGCAACGGGCATTTTCTGACCCCTACTTATGTGGTCGGTGCGAATGCGGAAGGTATTGCAATTGCCGAGCAACTCATCAGCATGCCCAATATCGGCATCAATGTGATCGGCTTTATTGATGATTATATGCAGGTGGGTGAAGAAGTTGTGCCGGGTGTGACCGTCCACGGCTCCAGCCAGCGTGCCGAAGAATTATGTGCAAAATTTGGCATTGAGCGCATGATCGTAGCAACCAGCGGTGTCGAGCGTGAAAACCTGCTGAATATGTTCAAGCGCTTCGTCAATGTCGATGATGTCGCGGTCTGGCTGTCTTCTGGTATGTATGAAATGCTGACAACCGGTGTCCGTGTTCAGGATATTGGCTCCATGGCGATGATCAGTGTGAATCGGGTGCGTCTGACCGGTATCAATGTCATTCTTAAAACCCTGCTGGATTACGGTGGCGCGTTAGCTGGTTTGATCCTGCTCTCGCCCATTTTCCTGACGATTGTCCTGATTATGAAACGGACAGACCCCGGCCCTATTTTCCACCGCAGACGCGTCGTTGGGGTGGGGGGTAAGCAGTTCGACGCATTCAAATTCCGCACGATGGTTGTGAATGCCGATGAGGTCTTACGTGAACTGCTGGAAAATGACCCAATCGCCCGTGAAGAATATGAGCGCGACTTCAAGCTGAAAGACGATCCACGCATTACCCGTATCGGACGTTTCCTGCGCAAGACCAGCGTTGATGAACTTCCGCAGCTTCTCAATGTTTTACGCGGTGAGATGAGCATCGTTGGCCCGCGTATGATTACGCTGGAAGAAGTCCAGCGTTACGGCCAGTGGGACATGAACATCCACACGGTCAAGCCGGGGATTACCGGCCTGTGGCAGATCAGCGGACGCAGCGATATCAGCTATGCCGAGCGTGTTCAGCTGGATATGCACTATATCCGCAACTACTCGATCTGGCTCGACCTGCAAATCATCTTCTGGACAGTTCCAGCAGTCGCGTTTGGCTGGGGTGCCTATTAAGCAGGTTCCTGTAATTTAGCGTTCACAAAAGCGGTCTGCACAGACCGCTTTTATTTTGATACTTATTCACTATCGCAGCAATCTCATCCCCAAGTTGCTTTACTGGCCCATTATTACCGGGATACTGTTTGTCTCGACACTGGCGATTTTTGTCTACAGCCCGATTTTAGAATCGGCATTGTTTGTTCACAAGGCTGTATCTGCGTTAAAATCATCATTAAGATCTGAATTTCAGATTGTCGCTCTTATTGGTGGAGAAAAAATTGTGCAGCATCTAAATACACTATGGCAAGCTGTCAGCGCTGTGTCCGAACTCAAGGACATGACTCGCCACCGCCAAACCTACTATTTTTCCACAATCGGACCCATCACGTTTTATCTGCGTGCTGAAAATGCGACTGTCCAGATTATGCGCTGGGATATGCCCAAAGTGGAAGTCGCTGTGACGCTGAATGGCAGTTTTGGCTGGCGCATTGCCACTGATCAGGATGACGCCGGGGTGTATGTCGTCGCCCGCAAACGATCCGTCATCGGCGGTTTCTCCAGCGCGGATTTCAATATCGTCGTGCCGCATAATGCGCTGCTCATGCTCGATCTGAGCGATGGTCAGGTCACGCTTGATCACATTACGGGTACGCTGGAAATCCCGCCCACGAGAGCGGAAAGCACCATTCAACTTTTACCATCAGGCCATTAAAAGCCCGCTACGGAAACCCGAATAGATGATTGATCCGCTGCTGCTGGTTGCGATAGTCGGCTTCGCAATTTTCACACAGAGTATCGCCGGTTTTGGCCTGGCGCTGATTTCGATGCCCTTGTTGATTACAGCGCTGGGTGTAGAAGTGGCCGCGCCTCTGGTAGCTCTGGTCGCCATTACCGCCGAGATGATTCTGATTATCCGCTACCGGCATTCCATCCAGTTTCGCACCCTGGGGCGCTGTCCATCGCTTCGCTGATTGGCATCCCCATTGGTATTTTCGCCCTGCAAAATGTCAGCGATCAGTTTGTGCTGATGCTGCTGGGTATTGTCGTCACCGCCTATGCGCTATACGCCCTGACCCAGCTTCGTCTACCCGAGATTCAGCATCCGAACTGGGCATACGGTTTTGGCCTCGTCGGTGGCATTCTCAGCGGCGCTTATAACACCAGCGGGCCACCGATTGTGATCTATGGCAGTTGCCGCCGCTGGACACCTGCGGAATTCAAGAGCAATCTCCAGGGTTATTTTATGGTGAACAGCGTCATGGTCATTTTTACGCACACGCTGGCTCACCATTACACCTCGTTTGTGGTCGAAAGTTATCTGATCGCCTTACCCGGCATCGCTATCGGGCTTATCTTAGGCATCAGCCTGGATAAATACGTCAACCCGATTCTCTTCCGAAAAATCGTCCTCGGCTTGCTGATCGTGGTTGGGCTGAGTCTGATTTTTTAGTGACTTAACCGAGGATTGCTGGAAAGCCTGTTCAAGGTTATGATGATGTTGGTCTGTTTTATTCAACAGGAGAATATTGATGAGTGACATTATGAGCCGGGGTTATGCCCACCCTGAGATGCTGGTCTCTACGGACTGGGTGGCCGACAACCTCAATAACCCCGCTATTCGCATTATCGAATCCAATGAAGACCCGCTGCTTTACCCCTCCAACCACATTACGGGCGCGGTTGAGGTCGATTGGACAACCGATCTGAATGATCAACTGCGGCGCGATTACCTGAATAAAGAAGGTTTTGAAGCGTTAATGTCGCGCATCGGCGTGACACCGGATACCGCTGTGATTTTCTATGGCGACAAGAATAACTGGTGGGCGACGTATGCCTTCTGGGTGTTCCAGCTTTTTGGTCATACCAACGCCAAAATCATGGACGGTGGCCGCTTGAAGTGGGAGCAGGAAAAGCGCACCATGACCCGCGAAAAACCACAGTATCCCGCCACACAATACGCCGCTGCCGAACGCGATGACAGCAAAATCCGCGCTTTCCGCGACGAAGTTCTGGCACACATCAAGGCCAATAAACCGCTGATCGATGTCCGCAGCCCACAGGAATATTCCGGCGAACTGCTGCACATGCCTAATTATCCACAGGAAGGTGCCTTACGTGGTGGCCACATCCCCGGTGCCAAAAATGTCCCGTGGGCACGTGCGGCCAAAGAAGATGGCACCTTCAAACCCGCTGATGAACTGCGCGCCATCTATGAAGAGGAAAAAGGTTTAAAACCGGGCGATGACGTGATCGCTTACTGCCGCATCGGTGAGCGCAGCAGCCATACCTGGTTCGTGCTGAAATACCTGCTGGGTTACGATCAGGTGCGCAATTATGATGGTAGCTGGACGGAATGGGGCAATCTGGTCAATGTCCCCATTGAAAAATAACCATGCCTGATTATCCACCTAAACTTGCGGAGGTATTGGAGGATTTTTCTTTTATTACTGACCGCTCGGAACGTCAGGATTATCTGATCGATATCGCTGACCATTTTGATGAAGTACGCGTTCCGCCAGATGTAGCCACACAACCTTACGACGAATCGCACCGGGTACCCGCCTGCGAAAGTGAGGCGTTTGTCTGGGCATTAGATAACCCCGATGGCACCCTGACCTATCGCTTCGACGTGCTGAATCCGCAGGGCTTATCCGCAATGGCGATCAGTGTTCTGCTGGATCAGACCTGCTCAGGTACGCCTCTGGAACAGGTCGCCAAGGTGCCAACTGACATTGTCTTTCAGATTTTCGGCAAGGAAATTTCGATGGGCAAAGGTCAGGGGCTGATGGGCATTGTCGCCATGGTGCAGTATGAAGCACAGAAACGGCTCAACGCTTAAAAACGCCTAACATACTTAAATCAGCAACTCACACAAAGAGGCAATCCAGTCGATTGCCTCTTTGTTTTTAGTAGCGTGGATCTGTATTGACCAGCCTGTATTTGTCATGCATCATGATAGCAGCACGTAAGGCCAAAAACAGACAATTAAGCTGATATCACGACAATTCAGAAAGAAAAGAATATGCTCGATAAAAAAGACCATTCGCACCCCAAAACACTGCGCGATTACCTGCGCTTGTTCTTAACAGGATTTGCTATGGGTTCCGCTGATATTGTCCCCGGTGTTTCTGGCGGGACGATGGCGTTTATCCTCGGCATTTATGAAGACCTGCTCGACGCGATTAAATCCTTCAATCTCACGACCATCAAACTGGCGCTCCAACTCAAATTCAAGGAAGTGCTGGAACATATCCCGCTGCAATTTCTGATTGTGCTGGGGGCGGGCATCGGCACGGCAATTGTGCTGCTGTCAGGTATATTGAGCACAACCCTGGAAGATCCCACTGGACGCGTTTACCTGTTTGCCTTTTTCTTCGGGCTGGTCATCGCCTCGATCATCTCCGTCGGCAGTCAGGTCAAATGGTCAGCCGTCGCAGTGGTAACACTGATTGTGGGTGCTATAGTGGCCTTTGTGATTGTGAATATCGTCCCTGCCGAATCTTCGCATGACCCTATTCTTCTGTTTCTTTCGGGCATGATTGCGATCTGCGCCATGATTTTACCGGGCATTTCCGGCTCGTTTATCCTGCTGATCCTGGGCCAGTATGATTTTATACTGGGCGCAGTGGGTAATCGGGATATTGGCACACTGGTCACGGTCGCTGCGGGCTGCGTGGTGGGGATTGTCATCTTCTCGCGGGTGTTAAGCTGGACACTCAAACGCTACTATCATGCGACCGTCGGCGCACTGGTCGGCTTCATGATCGGCTCATTGTGGAAAATCTGGCCGTGGAAAGAATGTGTCATCAGTGATCTGGATCGTCATGGTGATCTGCGCTGTTTGCAGGAAGCCAATCTGCTGCCCGACTTTGGCTCACAGGGTTTTCTGATCGCCGTGGTGCTGTTGATTGCCGGCTTCCTGCTGGTCAGCTTTATCGACCATCTGCAAACCGATAACAATCTGTTTTTCAGCCGCTTCTGGCGGCGTCGTGCCCGTGAGGAAGCAGTGGCTGCCGAGTAATTCCACAACTACTCATAACGTCTATAAAAAACAGGGACACGGCGTGTCCCTGTTTTTATATCTCACATCACATTCGGTTCTGTTTAAGCACAGGTTCCGACAGCATTGGCAAAGTCAGCACTCAACCAGCCCTGGGTATTCAGATAGATCACCCGATACCAACCGGATTCAACCTCAGTCACACGCCAGGTACTGCGATACGGCAGTGTGGTCAGGACCGTGCTGGTCAGATTCGGCTCTTCACGCAGACGCACCATACGGGTGGTTGTCACGCGGCAGTTGCTTAAGTCACCACTGACTGCTGTAATCGAAGATGTAGAGGTCGTCACTGTAGTAGTACCGGTTGAGCCGGTGGCAGACGGTGTAGCGACTGTAGTCGAAGCGCTGCCAGCCAGTGCACCGGATGATGGATCAGATGCGCCGGGAACCACAATCGGCTTGGCACCGTCTAAAATCTCGCCGGTAACCGGGTCAATATGATACAGATCAGCAGTACCATACCAGACGACAATATAGCCCGTGCCGAAAGCCGTAAAGGTGTTCAACTGATACTCACCCGTGGTCAGCCGCGAGATAATGACAGGCCGGTTGGTGATCGGATTGACCGCTTCAACCAGGATTTCGTTACTGCCAGTGGGGATGGGACCGCCCAGGTCAACCGAAGCGATAAACTGCGGCGGGTTCACACCCACTTTCTGCGACAGCACCGTAATTTCATCATTATCCATATAAATCTGAACCGGCGCATCGCAGTCACGATGCGGGCGATTATTAATACGCACCAGATCCAGCTCGCAGCCTGCGTCCGAACCAGACTGCGCCAGAACCGGAACCATAGTCAGCAAAAGTGTGATCATAACCAGTAAATAGATTGGTGTTTTCTGGATGCCTCTCGACGATAGTTTTGTCTGCATCAGACCTATTCCTCCCTAACGAATTTCACGGAGCTATTATTGACTATCCTGTGTGACTTGTCAAAAGGTAATTCGTTATATATTTATCCCCATACAAGTGATAAGAGCACTGATTCGGTACACTTAGCGCATAGAGATTTTATTTGAGGAGTCCATTTTGAATCAAAAAGCCCGCCCCAATATTTTATGGTTATGCACCGACCAGCAGCGTTATGATACGATTGGCGTGCTGAATAATCCGCACATTCACACCCCGAATATGGATCGTCTGGTTGCGGAAGGAGTCGCCTTTACCCATGCCTTCTGCCAGAGTCCCATCTGTACACCCAGCCGCGCCAGCTTTCTCACGGGGATGTATCCCAGCACGGTTCATGCCTGTACCAATGGCAATTCCCACTGGGCAGATGCCGCGCCGTTAGTCACCAAACTGCTGGCTGATGGGGGTTATGATGGCGGTCTGGTCGGCAAGTTTCATCTGTCCGGCAGTTATGACCGTACCGAACCGCGTCTGCCGAATGATGGTTACTGTTATTTCGAGTTCAGTCATGCCCCGCGTGATAGCTGGCCGGAAGGGCATGATTATTCGGATTGGGTGCGTGAGCAGGGTTATGACCTCGGCGAATTGCTTAAAAATCCGGCCACCATGCCGCCAGAACTGCATCAAACCACCTGGTGCGCGACCAAATCAATTGAATTTATCGAGCAGGATCATTCCGGTCAGCCGTGGTTTTTGAGCTTCAATCCCTATTATCCGCATCCACCATTTAATCCACCGCAACCCTATCTGGATCGTTATGCTGCCGATGATTTACCAGAACCGTTATTTCGAGAGAGTGATTTAGAGGCGCAGCGTAAACTGGAGAGTGTCGATTTCCAAAGCAAGGTTCGTCGCCCCGAAACATTTAACGCGCGGCAGATCAAAGCCGCTTATTATGCCATGATTGAACTGATTGATGATAACCTGGGGCGCATTCTGGACGCGTTGGAGCGCAGCGGCCAGCGTGAAAATACGCTGATTATCTTCATGAGCGATCATGGCGAAACACTGGGCGATCATGGTTTGATCGAAAAAGGCTGCCGATTTTATGAAGGGCTGGTACGCGTCCCATTGATTTTCTCATGGCCGGGGCATTTCCAAAGTGGAATAGTCCACGATGCGCTGGTCGAGCTGACTGACATCGCCCCAACCTTGCTGGAAATATGCGGTCTGCCCCAACCCACTCGGATGCAGGGGCGCTCCCTGCTGCCTCTGCTGAATGGCGAAACCGATCAGCATCGGGACTCCGTGCGCAGCGAGTATTATCACACCCTCATTTCAGCGCCCGGTGATGGGCCGCAGTTTGTCGGCAGTTATGGCACCATGTATCGCACCGAGCGTTATAAGCTGGTGGTCTATCACGGCACCGGATTAGGTGAATTGTTTGATCTGGAAAATGACCCGGATGAATTTACGAATCTGTGGGATGACACGGCTTATCAGGCCATTAAAGCGGACTTGCTGTTGCAGAGTTTTGATGCGCTGGCGTTGGCGGTTGATATTGGGCCAGAACAGATTATGTATTCCTGAGGGATTAATACAGGGGCGGGATGATCGCCCCTGTGACTTTTATTCCGTCAGGTCACGCACCTGATACAGATCGCCATCGGCAAAACCACGTTTGCGATAATATTCGCGGGTGCCAATGGCGGAAATTACGGCCAGGCGTTGATAGCCCTGTTCGCGTGCAATCTCAACCGCGCGTTCAATCAACTGCTTGCCCAGGCCCAGATGCTGCGCGTGGCCTGCACCGGACTCGCCGATTTCCACCGATTGGCCGTACACGTGCACCTCACGGATCATCGCTGCGCCGTCCAGTTCTGGCGTAATCGCGGCTTCAGTCGGCAGTGACAAACGCAGGAAACCCGCGATATCGCGCTCATCGGTGATAAATTGCATAAACACCTCGTCGGCGCAACTGGTGCTGTAGCGAATTTCATCCAGATGCAGTTCATCGTGGCTTAACTGACGATTCCGCACTTCCCGTGCGCGGATGTCCGGGCTGCGGATACCCTGTTTTTGGAGCGTGTTTTCGGTAATCTGGCGGAAGTTCGTCAGTTGATTCCCCGCGACAATATCCGTTGATGGGATATCACGCACGACTCGCGTCAGGCGGCAGTATTCCGGTGTTTGCTTAAAGCATTCGGTCAGCACGTACAGCAGTTCATCATGCGTATACGGCTGCCATGAGCCGTCCTCATAGCGCTGCATCAGTTCCGCGCTTTCGATCAGCGAGCAAGGGTAAATTTTCAGTTCGTCGGGTCGGAAATCACCATCGGCAAACATGCGCTGATAATCCGCGATGTCCTCATCGGGCGACGAGCCGTACAGATTGGGCATCCAGTGGGCATGGATTTTGAACCCGGCCTGACGCAGCAGCTTAACCGCCCGCCGGGTTGCGCTGACGGTGTGGCCGCGCTTATTGGCAGTTAGCACAGC
>JBBSQD010000099.1:0-19711 GCA_038258185.1 Aggregatilineales bacterium
AGAGACTTTGGCAGGCTGGTTAAGCTGTTGCTGTGGATATAAAGTCCGCGCAAATTTTGCAGATCGTCCAGCCAATCCGGCAGTGTGGCGAACTGATTGCTATCCAGATGCAGTTCTTCGAGATTGACCAGATGGGCGAATGCGTCCGGCAGGGCAGTCAGATGATTGCCGCTTAAGTACAGACGTTTGAGGCCGGTCAATTGACCGATCTCGGCTGGTACTTCAGCAAGCTGATGATGGCTTAAGTCGAGCAGGGTAATGACGCCGTTTTCTTCAGACCATCTTATGGGGCGTGTCGATTTGCTTATGGTCGTATTCAAGCGGGTGATGATGTCGGGTTGGTTGTCCATAAATTCACGATCTTTTGGGCTGGTCAGCCGTGAATTGTACATCGGATATTCTAATCTGCTAAATGGATTCAACGTGCTCTACGCTGTGCAAGCAAACCTGAAATGCTAAAATAGAGCCATGATCCCGACAGGCACGATAAGGACAATAGACCTTGATCATTAAACCGCATGTGACTCACCCGCTGGAATATTCGCTCATGCCAGATGATCAACTGTTTTTTCTGCATATCCCCAAGACGGCAGGTACGACACTGGCCGGGATTATGGAAAATGTCTTTAACCGTGAGGAGATCATGCCGTATTATTTTACGCCGGAATTAATCGGTCAGGATCTGAAGACGATTGGCAGCTACCGTTATTTTCGTGGTCATTTCCCGCATAATCTGATGCAGGCCATTCTGCCCCGTCGGGTGGTGACCATTACCATGCTGCGCAAACCGGTTGAACGGTTTTTATCGCATGTGGATCAGATCAAACGGGGTGATAACTCAGCCGCAGCGATAGAGTATCTGCGGGGGTTATCGCTTGAAGAAATGGTGACAAACGATAAAGCCAGCCCCCTGTTACAGAATTTCCACGTGCGTATGCTGGCTGGGGATATCAGCTTACAGGCTGAGAATGGCATTGTGACGCATTTGAAATCCCATCTGACGATTCAGAGTGAGGCAGATGGGTTGCTGACTGCGCAGGCAAATCTGGCAGCTTACTCTTTTGTTGGGCTGACAGAACGTTTTCAGGAGTCTTTATTTCTGCTGACCTATGTCTTTAACTGGCGGCCTATCCTCGATTATCCCTCGCTCAATGTGGCCGAAAAGCGCACTCAGGCCGATGGTTTAGACTGGAGATTACTGGCGCGTATTCAGGCCTTAAATCAACAGGATGAGGAAATTTATAATCAGGGTGCGGCGCTGTTCGATGTACGTTACCAACAAATGACTTATGAACTGCTGGAGCAGTATGGGACGCGGGCGCATGCTCGTCAAAAACTGCCGCTAGCGCCGGAAGTCATGTTCGATTTACTGGAACGGCGGTATGAAGTTTGGTATCGGCGCACACGAACTTTTGTCAACAATCCGGATTTGTCTATGAATGAGGGCATTCAGGGGGCAGGCTGGCATCCTGTGTTGGGATAGAGGGACTCGCGGTCAAGAGTGCAGGCCCCTCTGTATTTTTAAGTTCTTAAGGCCCGTGCCAGCGCGGCATGTAAAGCCTGCCGGAATTCATGGATGCCGGCTTTTTCCCGTCCCGGATAAACGCGATTCGTGAGACAGGCTACAACCAAGTGCTGCTCCGGGTCAATCCAGAGTGATGTCCCCGTAAAACCCGTGTGCCCGTAGCTGCTGACGCTGAATTCATTACTCGACGAAGAATCGGATTCCGCGCGGAGCATCCACCCCAGGCCGAAACGAAAACCATTGCGCGCCTGTTCCTGACGCGCCTGCGCCAGAATGTGCGGGGCGATTGCCAAACGCGAGTCATCATCCAGCCACGCCTGACCGAGTGCAGCGATATCGCGCGCGGTGGCGAAAATACCCGCATGACCCGCCACCCCGCCTACGCCACAGGCATTTTCATCATGCACTTCTCCCCAAGCGCGCCGTTTTCGCCAGATGGCATCTTCTTCAGTCGGGACGATTGTATTGAGATTGCGGCCAGCCTGAAGTGGATTATAAATCCCGGATTGTAAATTCAGCGGATTGAGGACGCGGGCGGCGATAGCTTTATCCAATTCACCGGGTGTGCCATTCAGGCGACTGGTGGCTTCTCCCAGCAGCATCAGGCCGAGATCACTGTAGCGCACCCTGCCACCGGGATGGTCAACAAAAGCATAATTGCACAGGGCGTGCAGGGCTTTGGCCCAGCGCTCCTGCCGTGAAACCGGGTCAACCTGTTCAGGGGAGAGTGGGGCAGGGCCAGCCGCCTGATAGACCGCGCGCCACGGTGACAGACCGGATGTGTGGGTGATGAGGTGACGAAAAGTGACCTGCGCCGGATCGACCCCCTGACCGTCCAGCTCAGGGGGGGTGGGCAGATATTCCTTGGTGTGCGGGTCTTGTCCACCGTCGATGGGACGGAGGCCGGAACTGCCAAATTCTGGCACGACATCCACCAGCGGCGAATCGAGCGAAAGTCCATGCTCACTGAGCAGCGACAGAAAAGTGGTGAACGTGAATACTTTGGTAATCGACGCAACATCGAAAAGGCTGTCCGGTTGGGTCGGGAAATTCTGGGTTTCCGGGACGATAAAACCCCAGGCCGTATTCACAACCATCACGCCATTTTTGACCACACTCAGCGAGGCTGCGGGGAATACGTCGGCCAGATTATCGGCAACAATCGCGTTGATCTCTTGTTGCGCTTGTGGCGGAAGCTCATTGATGATTTGTTCAGCGGTCGTCTGATCCAGATGTGGCACGATAACTCCTTCAGGTGGGCACCACATCGAGGCGTGGTGGGTGATGAGGCCGCATTCTGTAATAGCCTGAAAGTGCCGATTATACAAGTTTGGTCGCGTGTATTGGTGCTATACGCATGCATGGAAGATAATGCTTATCCTCCATGCATTTCAGAGGAAGTCAGGCGTATTTCGCCTCGAGATTTTTAATTTCAGTCTGGGTGGAATTCAGAAGTTTCTGCGTCATTTCCAACCCAAAGCGCTGACCTTCTGGCTTTGCTTCGATTCCGGCAATTTTCTGGCGATACAACTCAGCAGCGGAATGCAGGCCGGTCAGTTTTTGCGCGTCTTCCGGTGTGATGTTGGCCGGGAGATTAATCGCGGGTTGGGGTGGCGCAGGCGGCGGGGTTTCGACAGCCGCTTTGGCGGGTTTTTTAGTCGGCTCACTGGCCGCGACAGGGGCTTTCTTCGCTTCGGATTTGCCGTTAGCGGGTTGAGCCTCATCTGGTGAACCCTTTTGTTTCTGGCGTTTTTCGGCTTCCAGACCTTTTGTGGTGATGTTAGTGGCGAAAACCGCCATGCCTTTGATCTCTTCATCAAAGGTGCAGATGCCTTCGATAATCAGCGCGTCATCCACATTGGCAATGGCTGTTTCGACCTTGCGCCATTGTTTGCTGGCGATATAGACCGTGTACAGGGTGTCGGTTGCCGGTGGGGTAGGGAGGCCTTTGGGTAAAGATGCGGCCTTTGCCTGATGGGTCATGGCGGTAATAATGACATCTTTACGGGCTTCGATTTTACCGGGGCGACCAATTAAGGTAATTTTCACGGTGCTGGCCTCTCCTTTTTCTTGCAGAATAACTTCCAGAACCGCCTGACGCTCTTCCCAGTCAAACGCGGGCAGGTTGGGCTGCGCGGCGGCATTATTTTTCTTCCGTTTGGTGCGATGCGGGAAAACCAGATCACGCGCTTCTCTGGGCATGCGCCCCCGTGCGAGATAAAAGAACACGCCACCGGGCGTGCGCCGACGCAGACCGTCCGTTGTCAACATGCCGCCCTGCTGTTCGATTTCCAGCGAGTCGGTCAGAAGTTGCCGGGTGAAGTCTGGCCCGCAATGTTTGACGATTGAGGTGATGAGGCTGCGTGGTCCGTACTGTTTCTCACCAAGCTGATCGGCGATTTCGTTGGCTACAGACCTGGTGTCTTCTTTTGACAGGAGCATTCTATCTGCACTTTTCCTGGTTGCTTCGTCTATAGACTATCATATCGCAATTTTGCGACAAGTGCGTATATTTTCTGCATGATACGCGTATTTCACAAAATTTGTATAATTCCTCACCCTGAAACAAATCGCATCAGGGTGAGGGTGATGAACTTTAAGCCTGCCCGATGTACGTCTGATACAGGCGTTGATAGTGATGGTAGGGATCACTATAGTATTCATCGGGTGTGATGTCCAGTTCGACTGTTTTCTGAGCAGGCTGGACGGTGGGGCGGGTCGCCGCGAAATCCTTGATGACCTGCGCATGCGGCTTGAGTGTGCCATCTGGACGAACCAGACCGAAGAAACGCTCATGTCGGGACTCGGAGCAGGGCGGCTTATCCCACAGTTCTTCGATATAGTCGGCATAGCACCACAGCATCGCGCCGGTCGCGCCAACCTCGACCAGACGGGGAAGCACCGCCGCGATATAGGCGGCGAAATCATCTTCGGAAGCCATGAACTGATCACGCGGGCTTCCATAAGCTGTCCACGACCAGATATAAGACTCTTCGCCGGGTTGAGCCGTACAGCCGCCAAATTCTTCCATGAGAGTCGGTTTGCCACACAGGGCGGTCGTGAGCGCGCAGGTGTAGGGGACGAAATCCGGGTCAAGCGGGCTGCGTGTCCACGGGGTATACATCGGGTAAGAGTGCATCACGGCGACATCAGTTTCGGCAAAACACTGGTCGATGCGCATGGCTTCTTTATTGCCCAGGCTGGCGACATGCAATCCGCAGGTGACGGGATGCACCGGGTCGATGGATTTAATCAACTGAGTCATTTCGTTAACCCAGGCACGTCCGATTTCCTGAGTGGGGGCGATGGCGAACAAGTCCGGCTCATTACCCAGGTTCCACATCCAGATGGCGGGGTGATCCTTATAGCGGCTGACGACAGTTTGGAGCAGTAAACGCTGGGCAGCATGGCCGACGGGATCGGTAAAGTAATTGCGATAGCCGCTGTCGACGACTTCACCGCCGCTGACCAACTGACGCACCCAGTCCGGCTTGGCGCCTTCCAGCATCCAGCCCGGCGCCCAGTTGGGGCCGCTCATATGGCCGGTGAAAAACGTGACATCCAACCCCAGATTGTGTTCGGCGGCGATGTCGCAGACCGTGCCGAAATTTTTCAGGCATTCCTCAGAGACGGTGTCCGGCGTGGGCTGCCAGTCATCCCATAAGAGGAACAGGCGCACGACATTCATGCCGATGTCTTGGAGCACCGCGAATTCCTCACGGACTTCACCCGCATCAAAATCTGACCACCAGTACATGGCTTTGCGCCGGGGCCAGTAATTGACACCCAGGATAAAAGGTTCAGTCATGATTGTCCTTTGTTAGTGATAATTAGACCTAGTCTGTATTTTACCGTGATCGCCAGTCGAGCGCATGTGGTGGGCTTTAGAGCAATTCCAGCACTTCGATATAGAGCTCAATGGCTTCGCGGATATTGGCAAAAGCCTCGGCCCGGCTTTTTCCCTGGCTAATGCAACCCGGCAAGCTGGGACATTCTATAACCCAATAACCGTCTTCACCTTCATACAGAATGACCTGGCGCATAATTCCCTCTGATTGATATGTTTGGCTTATTTTACAATACTATTGTGGCATTGTATCAAGTCGCGGAGTCCTGAGGGTGGATTTTTCGCCAGCCTGCGGCGGGGTTTTTGCGCTGGCGATACAACTGAATGCCGACCGCCTGCACGATGAGTGCACCGAGCATCAACAGCAGCGTGCCGGAGCGAAAATAACTTTCGCGGATGCTGACACGCTGATAGGTAAAGGTGTGCAGCAGCACCAGCCCGAACAGGACATAATTCCAGCGTTGCAGGGCTTTCCACGGTTTGCCTTTGAGGCGGCGTAGCATCAGATTGTTGGAGGTGAGCAGCAGCGCCAGCAGAATCAGCGTGGCGATCAGCCCGATGTCATTGGTAATACCGCGCAGGCTGGTTAGGATGCGATAACCATCTTCCGTCCAGCGCAGAAAATTGGTCAGCAGGTCACCACGGGCATTGAGGAATAAGCCAAAAAAGACATGAATCAAGCCGGTAATGCCTGCCCAGATGCCGACATCGCGGCGCAGCATGAGATTGACCGGATTTTGTCGCTGGCGTAATAACATCAGCGGCCCGATGATCAGACTGAGTGAGATGAGCGCCAGTGAGACGTACCCCATGCCGATAGTCAGCAGGTAATCGGGCGAGCCTTTGGGCGCATAACGACCCGCGAGGAGATACCCGCCCACGCTGAACAGGGCCAAAACGAAATGGGTCAGCCAGCGTCGGGGGGTAAAGAAGGGTGTTTTCAAATCGGGTTCAACCCTGTTCTGCAGGTGATGAAAAGTGTTGTGTCAGGCTTTTATAGTGTAATGCTGAATGGGAACGCTAACCGTTTTTCTTCGCAGGTCTTCATTTAATGCAACCGGTTAAGCCGCTAATCTGTCGTCCGAAATTATTCGGCTGCCTTTTGGATGAGCCAGTTTCTGGCTTCATCTGCCTCCAGCATTTCGGGTATTGTGCTGTCGCTAATGTCAATCGATTCGATGAGACATTCTTCAAAACCACTCGCACCGCGTAGGTCGGCTTTACCAAATTGGGTGCCTTCTATTGCGGCCTTTGTGAATTGTGCTTTACGCAAATCTGCCGAACGGAAATCGGTTGCATTCAGGTTGGTATTCCGTAAATCGACTTCCTGTAAATCAGAATGCCGAAAGTCAGCACCATTCAGTCTGGTTCGAAAGAAGCGTGCCCGTGCCAGATCGCACCCTCGAAACACTGTAAGTATGAAATTCGCTTTCACAATCCGGACTTCGGTCATCTTACAGGTGATGAATACCGCTCCACCCATATAGCTATAGTTCATATCCATTTGGCTGAGATCACACCCATGAAATATGCAGCTCGGCAGTTTGGCATCATGAAGTGTAAGGTCTGTCCAGTCCACTGCTGACAAATCCTGATTAAACACAGTGATTTGCTGACCGTCCTTGCCAAGCGAGTCCACCCAGATTTTGTGTAATTCAAATGCCTTTTTCAACTGGCTTTGCTCCAGCGGTTCCATGCTTTTTCTCCTTAAGTCAGCAATTCTTTCATCCCCGCCACAAAATCATTTTTGCCACCCTGCGCCGGATGGCGTACTTTGTCGCAGGTATGTCCCATTTCTTTGAGGGATGACTCAGCCACATTGCCGACCGCGATAATCTGTTTGGGCTGGAACAGATCGAGCATGGCCTGTAGAAAAATCGCGCCCTGCCGGACTTCGGGTTGGCGCGGTTTGCGGTTGGTCAGGGGCAGGTCGAGCTTGTGGGGATGAAAGGGGAAAGTGTTCCAGATGAGGGGGATGGTCTTGAGTTCCTGCAAGATACCCCAGACAATCGTCGCGCTTTGCTCACCCTGAATGCTCTCAAAGCCGGGTTCGGGTACATTCTGATAACCGTTGTGCGTACCAAAAAGATTGAGCGCGGGCAGCCCTTCGATGAGGATTTTACGACTGGTGACGGGTACGCCTGTCAGACGACAGCCGCGATAACCGGGAGCCTCCATCACCAGCAGGGCAGTCGGCTGCTGGTGGGTCATGTCCTGTAAGTAGCGCTGAAAATTCTCCCGCCGCAGTGCATTGAAGGGATTGTCACCGTAGGCGTATTCGTTATAAGCATCGGGCGCGGTAGGTGCCGCGGCCAGTTGATCGATGAAGCTGGCAATGCTCATTGCGGATTGAGCCATTGTTTCAGCGTGGCGGCATCTTTAAGGAAATTGTCGGTTTTGTCATCGCGGACAAATTCAATCGAGAGGTGCCGGTCACCGGGGATGGTGCTGATTTTTTCGATGTAAGTCGTCCATTCAGCGCTGCCATCGGCCAGCAGGCGACGATCCTGATAACCCCCCGGCCCCCATTGGAACACATGGATATTGGTCAGCCAGGGTTCGACCGCTTCCAGGTCGGCCAGGCGTTCATGCGTGGAGGTGTTGGCATTGGGCTGCCAGAAGGATTTGACGTTGGAGTGTTGGGCGACATCGAGCAGTTTGACGGCGGAACGGCGGTTATCAGTGAGGGTGTTGCGGTGATATTCAAATGAGAGGGTGATATTTTCGGCGGCAGCGAGGTCAGCCAGTCGGCGGCTTTCGCTGATGATGCGCTGGCGGTAGGTGTAGTCGACATCGGCGGAGGCTTTATCACCTGCCCAGACGCGGATGGTCGGTGCGCCCAGTTCGACCGCAGTTGCCAGCACCGCCTCGAACGCGATGGGTTCTTCTGGACGCAGGCGATAGTAAGAGCCATAGGCACTCGTTTTTAAACCGGCATCCTGCATCATTTTGGCGACATCACGCGCTCGTTGGAGATCAGCATGCGGGACATGGACATCGCCACCCCATTCGATGCTGTCTAAACCGGCCTCCTGCACCAGCGCGATAATCTGCGCGGGCTTGAGCTGGCGAAAGGTAATCGAAACCAGACCTGTATAGAGCATAGACTGTATCCCCTCCTTATATGATTTAAATTGAAATGATTGATGCTACGCCATCCGCGCGAATTGCTCCTGGCTGACGGCATAGTGTAGTGGTTCCTGATTCAGAAAACGTTGCAATTCCTCGACCATGTAACGCCCCATGCGGTGGCACTCAGTATCCATTGACCCGGCGATGTGTGGTGTGAGGACGATGTTGGGCAGGGTGTAGAGCGGTGAACCGCTTGGTGGTGGCTCTGGATAGGTGACATCCAGCAGGGCGGTCAGGTCGGGGCGATCCTGCAGGGCGGCGATCATTTCTTCTTCGCGGACAATTGCGCCACGGGCGGTATTAATGAAACTGGCGTAAGGCTTCATCATGCGGAAATGTTCGCCAGTGATCATGCCGACTGTTTCCGGCAGCCACGGACTGTGCAGCGAGACGACATCCGCGCGGCGAAAAACATCATCTAATGAACAGAGTTCAATGTTCAACTGGTCAGCGATGTCGGGATTTATAAACGGATCATAGGCGATGATGTTGACCTGAAAATGCTGGAGATGCTCGGCGACCATGCGCCCGATCACGCCCAGTGAAATAAGCCCCACAGTGGATTTATACAGACCGGGGACGTTCAGCTCGGCATGGGTCGGATAATGTCCCTGGGTACGGGTGAGGGTCGTGGCGCGCCAGACCTGTTTAAGCGAAAGGATGATCTGCGCCAGGGTAAACTCGGCGACAGGCACGGCATTGGCCGCAGCGGCGCTGGTGATAGGAATATCACGCTCCCAGAAGGCATCGGTCATAATGCCGCGGATGCTGCCCGCACCATAAAAAAACGCCTTTAGACGAGGCGCGGCGTTGAGAAACGTTTCATCGAGCAGGGGGCCACCCCAACCGGAAAAGATCACATCGACATCGGCAAGCAAGTCGAGATTTTCGCGGATGCTCTCGGCTGTTTGCGGCGGTGCCTGAAAATCCACCAGTTGGTGCAGGTCGGCCAGTTCCGCCGGACCATAGATTTTCTTATAGGGCGCTTCGCCGAGGATAAAAAGCCCTTTGAGCATGATCCACTCCTGTCGATGGTGCCTGATTAAAAGGCTATATTACTGCATGGAGGGGGTTGTCGGTAATGACCATATATCCAATATGGTGCTCAGACAGCAAAACCCGATCAGTCTGGCACCTGTATTGATTGTGATTTATGCTACAATATTGCGCTGATTAACCGCTTATCAAGGGAACACCACATGTCTTTACAACCGAAGGAAGCTCAAATCCAGCTTATCGAGCCGTATGGCGGTAAGTTGGTCAATCTGCTGGTTCCGGAAGACCAGCGCGAAGAACTGAAAACTTATGCTGGCACACTGGATTCGATTACCCTGACTGACCGTGTGATCTGTGATCTGGAACTTCTGGCAGTCGGGGCGTTTTCACCGCTGGATCGCTTTATGGGGAAGGCCGATCTTCAGCGTGTGCTGGACGAGATGCGCCTGACCAGCGGTCATATTTTCCCGATGCCGATCACCCTGCCAGTCGATAAGATTGACACGATCACAATTGGTCAGGATGTAACGCTGCGTGACCGCAAAAATAACATTCTGGCGATTCTGACGGTTGAAGAGATTTACGATTGGGATCGTGAAGAAGTCTCGCAGAAGGTCTTTGGGACGCTGGACGCGCGGCACCCGATTATCTCCGAGATGTACCGCTGGGGGAAATATAATCTGTCCGGTACGCTGCGCGTGATTCAACTACCGCCGCACTTCGATTTTAAGAATCTGCGTCGCACCCCGGCGGAAGTCCGCGCTGTACTGGAAACCTACGGTTATGACAATGTGGTCGCTTTCCAGACCCGTAACCCGCTGCATCGCGCCCATGAAGAACTGACTAAACGCGCCATTGATGAAGTCGATGGTGTGCTGCTGCTGCATCCGGTGGTGGGCATGACCAAGCCGGGTGATGTCGATCATTATGTGCGCGTGCGCGCTTATAAAGCACTGGTCGAGAATTATTATGACCCCAACCGCGTGGTGCTGTCGCTGCTGCCGCTGGCGATGCGTATGGGTGGCCCGCGTGAGGCCGTCTGGCACGCGCTGATCCGCCGCAATTATGGCGCGAATCACTTTATTGTGGGGCGTGACCATGCTGGCCCCGGCAATGATTCTAACGGCAACCCCTTCTATGGGCCGTATGATGCTCAGGTGTTGGTGCAGGAATTCAAAGAAGAACTGGGTGTCGGGGTGGTTGATTTTAAGCAACTGGTCTACCTGCCTGACGAAGACCGCTACGACGAAGTCTCGAATATCGCTGAGGGCACCAAAATTGCCAATATCTCTGGCACACAGGTGCGCGAAGAATATCTGGGTAAAGGGCTGGCATTACCAGAATGGTTTACCCGTCCGAAAGTTGCGGAAGTGCTGGCGCTGAATTTCCCGCCGATGCATCAGCAGGGTCTGTGCCTGTGGTTTACCGGTCTGAGTGGTGCGGGTAAGTCGACCACGGCTGACGTGCTGACCGTGATGCTGCTGGAACATGGCCGGCAGGTAACGGTGCTGGATGGTGATATTGTCCGTACGCACCTGTCCAAGGGATTGGGTTTCAGCCAGGAAGACCGCGACATCAATATCCGTCGCATCGGTTTTGTGGCGGCGGAAATCGCGCGGCATGGTGGTGTGGTGATCTGCGCGGCGATCAGCCCGTATCGCGCCACCCGTAACGATGTGCGCAACATGGTGGGTGATGGCTTTATGGAAGTGTTCGTCGACACCCCGATTGAGGTCTGCGAGGAACGCGACACCAAAGGGTTATATGCTCAGGCTCGTGCCGGTGAGATTAAGGGCTTTACCGGGATTGATGACCCATATGAGGCACCCAATAACCCGGAAATCACACTTTCCACTGTGGGGACTACGCCGGAAGAAAATGCCCGTAATATCCTTAACATGCTGATTGAACGCGGCTATGTTCTGCCGCTGGATGAGTAATTAAATTTCGCTTCAAGTGAGGGCGCGGCTATGGCTGCGCCCTTTTTTTTGGCTCATCAGTGACTATCAGGTCAGTTATGAAACACCCCAAACCGAGATCCTGTTACCCTGACCTAAGGCAATAAGCTTGCCATCTGGGCTTAGGGCACAGAATGTTAAATAGTCTCCTGGTATCTCTATAGAGCCAATTTCCTTCCCTGCTGTCGTGTCGATCAAATGGAGTGAGGCTTCCAGGGTAAATTCAGCAACAATCAACATCCCGTTTTCGCTGTACATCAGACAGAGAATTGGACTCTCCATCGGATAACTGCCAAGCACTTCATGATTTCGATAGTCATAAATCACGGCAGTCCGATCAGGGCCGGTGAAGGCCAGGGTATGATTGGTCGTATTCATGACGAGCGGGCCAGCCACGAGTTCAGGAGATTCAGAAGATGAGGGCTCAATTCCTAACGGAAGCGGTGTCACCATGTTCTGATAATTTGGTGAGGTGTAACTATAGAGATTACCGTAAGCCGATAATACAAAAGCCTGAGAACCCTCCAAATCATAGACCATACTTCTGACGGGTTCATCCATCTCAACAGCGGTTATGAGCGCACCATCCGGATCAAACGGGATATCGGGCATGGGCATTTCTGTTGTACTGGGCAGCCCCGCATGAATGCCCCACTGCGCCAGCGTCTTACCATTCGCCACGAGAACATGTTGTTTATCGATACCGAAAATAGCGCTTCCTGGCGTCCATTGTAAGATACGGCCAATCAGATCACCTGTGTTGGTGTCCCAGATAAAGGCCGCCGATGAAATCATCAGCATCCGTTGGCCGTCAGCAGTGAACTGGAAGCCTTCGCCACTTGGTAGTTCGGCAAGCCCCTCAAAGTAAATGTCTTTGTTTTCAACCTGCCCATCCTGAAGTGACCAGAAAGTGACCGGGTTTGTGTCGATAGGTTGTTCACCGGAAGAGATGATGGTGGTACTGTCTGGCATGAAGCCAAGACGGGCTACCGCAGAATCGTAAGCCTGCCAGGAGTATAACTCCTCAAGTTGGTCAGCATTTTCAGCCGTAATTAGGACTGGCTCATCAGGTTGGGCAAGCGCCCCGTCCGGAAAAGAAACGGTCAGCAGTACTAACCCCAAAAGGAATACCTTGCATTTCGACAAGTTTTGCTTCCACTTGATTAGATTTTTCATCGATTCAATGCCCTCACATGTATATACACCTATAGTTGTATGTTAGTTAAAATTTAGCTTTATAGGAGGCCACGTCCGTTGTAAGGGCTAGTTCGTCGATTGTGACACCGGATATAAGCTCGATGCCTTCGTCTGCCCACTTATACAGATATAAAACCTGTTCGGGTTGAATGATGCTCCGATACCAGGCAGCAAAAGTATAGATGACGGATTTGTCTCCTGTAAGCACAACGGCGTACTGATCCCGATGTAATCCACCGATAAGCGCTTTATCATCTATGGTGAGTTGCCAGTCTAAAAGATAGGTTGCTGGTTTTGGCTGGCGGATATTTAATTGGATGTGCGGCCAGTTTTGGGTGAGTTTAGCGGCTAACCCATCTGAATTAATTAAAGGTGGTTGTTTGGATTCTGGTTGGGTTAAATAGCGGCCATCTTCCGTCCATGTACGAAATTTCTTAACAAATGTCATGTACTCAGCAGCAGGGCTGATGATACACACAGATGGTGTAGTAAAGTTTTCAATAGTGTTGTTTAAGATAATTCTTCGAAAATAGATTGTTTCCAAAACATAGAGTGCTTCACGGTCAACGTGCCAACCCCAATAATCCGGTAAGGCGTGGTCAAAGGCAGCCACCTCATCAATTTTTTCCAAAGCAGGCGTGATATCTTCCCAGGTTTGCGTTAACCGATAAGCCGCCCAGAAGCGCATATCCGCTGATCTATGGGATAAAAAATTAATAATTTCGGTTAAGGGTAAACCCGCTGGACTAATCCATTCCAGGGCTACACTGCGTAGGCTCAGTTCCTCCGTTTCGTCATGAATAATCTGTCGAAAAACGGATGGAGTCGGTTGATACGTGCTAAGGGCATACAGCGCTTCAGTGCGTATAACCAAAGGCTGGTCACGGTTGGTGAGGAAATCAATCAAATAGGGGAGGGCGCGTTTTGATTGAAGTGAACCAAGCGCGCGACAGGCTGCGCTATATAAATCAAAACCAGGCGAGTTTAATACTTGAAGGAGTGGGCCTGCTGCCCGGCGTTTATCAACCCTTTTTGAGACAAACACAAGCGCTGAACACAGGGTTTTACGAAGTTCTGTATTTGCTGTTTGATCGCCCAAAGTGCTGAAAAGCTGTGAGTAAGTTGTAATGCCAGATTTTTCTAAAGCCTCCAAAATCTGCTGCTTATATGATCCTGGCGATTCTAGTAAGTCATCAAGAAGTTGATTATCCTGCATTGGGATGTCTCATGGCTAAATTTGACGGGGCGCACATACATGCGCCCCTGTAGCTTAACACTTATTCATCTTCGGGGAAGAAGAAACGGCTTTGCATGTCTGGATCGACAGCAATGGCACAATCGGCTATCTGGCGGAAAATAGCCATATTTTCTTCTTCACTCATGCTGGGTTCAAACTCGGGTATTCCCGTACTACACTGGCGGAAGTCCGCGATGTGCTCCTCGGCTAAACTAAACTCCTGCTCCAGGTCAGCATCTTCCAGTATATAGTGATCGAATGCCTGATATATCCAGATCTGCTCTACCCAGGCTCCGGCGTAGTCGCTTGATACATTGCCGTATGGATCAAACACCATCGTGTTGGGGTCGCTCAGTTGGGTATCGTATTGGCGGAAAAAGTCCAGAACGACGGGGTTATAAGCTGCGGACACGCTGGGCGAATCCAGCAGGGAACGGCGCGCAGGCATCCCGCCCAGCAGATCGGGATGCTCGGCGATGGTACTGAGCCAGCGATAGCACGCTTCCGGGTTAAGTGTATCCGCATCAATGTAACCCGCCCCAACCTGATAAGACACGGGTGTGATCTCGGTACCAGACGGGAAGGTGGTTAATCGGAAATCCTGCTCACTTTCAGCATTGAGAAAATCTGCACTTAGCCGCCAACTGGCATTGCTGATGCTGTCCATCTGGATAGGAGTCTGGTTGTTTATACCCCCGCCCCCGCCATTGCTGCCGAGTTCGGAGTATTCGATATAACCGTTTTTAGCCAGATCGAGTGCCTGACGGATGGCCTCTATGGTTGCCGGGTCGCTGAGTTTCAGGGTGGGTGGGTTGGTGCTGACATCGTATGAGATGCCACCGAAGGCAGCGATAAGCATATTCATGTAACCGGGATTATATGAAGGTGTGAAGACCGCAGCATCGTTTTCGCTGGTGCTTTGCAGCATTTGCAGCGCATCAACAAATTCGCTGATCGTCCAGCCATTGACCGGTTCAAAAGCACTGGCGGCGCTAAAAGCACTGGCATCGTACCATAACACCTGTGGCTCGATGACGATGGGTAATCCCCAGGTTCGGTTGTCCAGCCGAACGATTTGCATCGCACTGGGCAGCATATCATTGCGGTCAAAATTCGGGTCGGCATCAAGGAATGGATCGATATTGAGCACCGGGGGATCGTCCAGGCTACTTTCATTGATTGCCTGATAGGATTGGTAGTAACAATCGACTTCGTCATCCGGTGTTTGATTGAAGCCTGTCAACAGTTCAATATAACCCACCTGCGGATCAGACGCGGTAAAGTCGCTGATGAGCCGATCCCAGCCTTCACGATTGGGCAGGGGTGAGACATTGGTGCTTAGACGGAAACGGAGGGCCACTTCATTGGCGGTCAGTACGGGTGTGGGGACAGGGGTGGCTACAAACAGGGTCGATTGACCTTCCCAGGCCGCGGCGGTTTGCAGAATTTCTTGTGCCTTTAGCTGCGCGTCCTGCAAGGCGACTTCGGCTGATGTGCCGTTTTCATTCATCTGGCCGAGTGCCCAGTTTATATAATCGACGAAAATTGTATCTGAAAGAGTCAACGTGTGGGCCGTCCCCTGGTCGATCAGCGCCTGAGCTTCTGCCGATAGCTCACCGCGGAAAACATTGCTATCTTCCGGCTCCTGGCCGACCATACTCTGCCGCGCTGGCGTATCGCCAAACATACGATAAATGGCATCGACATTGCTGGTCAGATATTTGGCCAGCTCATAAGCCAGTTCAGGATTCTCAGTACCGGCGCTTACGGCAGCACCATTGATACTACTGCTGGCCACATTACCGGGTATCAAAACGCCTTGCAAGTTTCTGTCTTCATCCGAATTGAAGAAGTTACCGCTCAACCGGTAGGAGCCATTGATGGTCATGGGGATAGTATTATAATCGATGCTGCTGTTACTTGAGTTGAAAATACCTTCATCGACCAAAGCCTTCCATTGTTCCAATAGAGCAATGAGTTCAGGCTGGGTCAGATTGGGTTCTGATGTTCCGGCATTATCTTCATAAAAATTTCTTCCTAACAACGCCCGAATTAAATTAGCGGGTTCCCACGTCGCAAAGCCGGGGCGCGTGATTTCACCATTGGAATCGTACACAGTAAGTTCGCGCGCAGCAGTGACGAGATCGTCCAATGTCCAGTTGTTGGTGGGGTAGGCGAGTCCCGCTTCGTCAAAAGCATCAGCGTCGTAAATCAGAAAGTTCATAGATGCGCTTAAAGGCAGCGCCCACATGCCGCGATCCCATTGGAAGGCTTCCCATAAGCTTGGGAAAAAGTCCTGTTCATTAATGGTCGTATCTCCAGCCACCAATGGGGCGAGGTCGAGATAAATGCCCTGACGGGTATTGGTGATGTATATCTGATAATCGGAGATGATAAGCACATCCGCATAGTTAGCCAGTTTTTGGGCGCCTTCGAGATTCTCTTCCAGGCTGTTATAAATTGCTGAAGGAAAATAGGAGTCCTGACCGAGGGGGACGGTTACTACTTTAACGCCGGGATGATTGGCCTGAAACTCCTCAAAGACACGAGGCGGAAAACTATCCAGCTGCCATTCCTGCACGCCCAGTGTCAGAATAATTTCATCCTGAGCTGCTATAGGGATTAATAAGCTGGTTGTGAGTAATAACAAAAGCATCATCATTAAAGTAAACTTGCGCAGATCCATAAGCATCCTTTCGCTTGTTTATGCCATTCGTAATACTATAAGTGAGTACACTGTGAGGCAAGAAAAGTTTCCTACGGTTACCCTGCGTTTGTATTAATAAATATGTAACACAACGCCTGTTAAGCTTGATTTAATGAATTGTGACCATAAGTGGATGTGAAATACAAAAATGATCGTCTAACCGAACGGGGCTAACAATAAGAGGATTTCGGGATGCGAACAGCGATAATATTACTGGATGTTATCCCGGCACCAGTGGGTGAGATCACGATCCAGCAACTGGCTAAGGCGTTCGATTTCTGGCAAAAAGAGATTTTGTAAGCGCGCTTTGGTTTCCGGTTTCATGACCGGACGACGCTCATACTGTGTATAAGCGCTGGTGGCCGGGTTCAGAAGTTTGCGCCGTACGGCTGGCGGTAAATAATTTTCTGTCGCGGCAAGGTAGTTGATGCGGTCTTTGACGAGCATGGGAGATAATCCCATACTGAGCATGATTTTCTGCATGGCGCCCATGCGAACGCGTTTGTTGGCATTAATGACGGCAAAAGATGTGGTGAAGGTGGGGTCTACCTGAAGATATTCGAGTGTTTTGCGGTATTCAGCAGCGGTATCTTTTTTGAAGTCGTCATAAATAATCAGGTTGACCCGATCACGCCCGAAGGTATCGAAATAGCGTTTGACCTGATCGGTGTAATGACCGAGTGCTGTGTAAAATAAGCCGTGGTGGGTATGAGATAGTGGCGGCATATGCTTGCCCGAACGGCGCTCAGCCTCGATAGCAATGGCTTCTTCAAATGTGGACAAAATTTCATTGCCAGTATAGCTGGACTGATAGAACATGGAGTAACCCATCTCAAGCGGGTTACGCAGCATGATAATAATGGCGGCATCAGGATCGTAGGTATAGATTTCCTGAGCAGCACGCTGCGAGTAGAGGTACCAGATTGAAGCCTCACCAACCCATTTTTCATGGGAAGCGCCCGCAAATAAGCTGAGGTATTTTTGCTCGTTACCGCGAAACTGATCCATGCGTGGGCCACGCAGATCACTGCCAAAATAGTGCGGTTCCTTGTAGGCGGACATGAATATTTCCGGATGGACTTTGAGATATTCATACAGGGCGGTTGTGCCAGATTTGGGGGCACCTACAATAAACAGATTCGGTTTACGCACTTAACGTCCTTACTTCACGATTCATTCGGGCTATCTATTTTAACAGGCGTAATGGTTTTCGTCGTGGTGGATAGCAGCCAGAAACTGCGATAATCGGCTTTAATCACGTACCAGAGCAGGGTGATCAGAATATGCAGGCCTTCGACCAATGCCCACCAGACTCGCGCCAGCAGAGCGACAGAGAAGGCGGTTTCCATCCCATAAACCGGTGCCAGCAACAGGGTTAAAGCGGCTTCACGCGCACCCAAACCAGCGGGGGTGACGAAAATGAGAAAGCCGATTGTCCAGGCGATGGCGTAGGTTACGATGGCGTACCACAAACTCACTGATTCGCGATGATCCAGCCCGAGTAGTAAAAAGTAAAAACCAAGCCCGGTGACCAGCCAGATAACCAGCGACGAAACGGATAGATAGGCTAACAGGTTAAAACGTTTGCTGCCAAGTGCGCTGAGAATATCCACCATGCGCTGTGCGCCCTTGAGGCGCAGGCGTTGGAGTAAGTGCCACGGCCAGAACATCAATGACAGGAGCATGCCGCTGATGAGCAGTAATGCACCGAGTGTGATGAGACTGGCCCATTCCACACCGGATAATGTGCCGAGGCTGAGTACGCCAAAGGCGAGGCCAACCATTAAAATAGCCAGTAGTTCCCACATGGTGGCGGCGCTGGCCACCATCAGCGGCATGCCATTATTGGCGTAAAGGACAACCTTAGCTGCAAATAACCAGACTCCGCCCGGCAGGTATTTCGCCAGTTGGGACAGTGACCAATAGCGATGTGATTGCCCATGGGTGATGGGATAGCCGAGATACAGGGTGCTGATATAGCCCATTTGCGAGCGACCGTAATGGCCTGCAAACAGGATCACCGAGGCCAGCGCAAAATAGGCCCAGTTGAGATTGGCAAAAACCTGTCCCCAATCCTGCTGTGAACCAAGCTTCTGCCAGAAAACCACCAGAAAACCGATGGAGACTACCCAGCCCACGATATTGAGGATGATCCGTATGGGCTTGCGCGGTTGGGAAGGGGCGCTAGTTGGTGGTGTCATCCAGGCTCTCGCGAACAATATAAATGGGTTTGTGCTGCGATTCGTGATAGGTGCGCATGACCATCTCAGCCACAAGTCCCATGCTGACCAGTTGAACACCCAGAATGACCATCACGACTGCCAAAAGGAGCAACGGACGATCCCCGATTGGCTGGCCGAGAAAAATTTTCAGGTAAGTCAGATAAAGGCCGATTAAGGTGCCGAGGCCACCAATGGCCAGACCCATCACGCCAAAAATCTGCAAGGGGCGATTGGCATAATTCAGAAAGAAGCTGACGGAAATCAGGTCAAGGATGACGCGGAAGGTGCGCCCGATGCCATATTTACTTTTGCCGAAACGCCTTGCGCGATCATTTACAGGAATCTCAGTGACTTCAGCCCCGACCGCGCTGGCGAGGGCAGGTACAAAGCGGTGCAGCTCACCGTATAAGTGTAAGTTGTCGACGACTTCACTGCGATAGGCTTTTAAGGTACAGCCATAATCATGGAGGCTGACACCTGTTGCCTGAGAGATCAGGCCATTGGCAAGCATAGAAGGCAGGCGGCGGCTGAAAAAAGGTTCTTTACGGTCTTTGCGCCAACCGCTGACAATGTCGTAACCCTCGTTCATTTTTTCCAGAAGACGCTCAATATCATTTGGGTCGTTCTGGAGATCGGCATCAATGGTAATGATAATCGGCGCACGGGCATGGTCGAAGCCAGCCGCCATACCCGCTGTCTGGCCAAAGTTGCGCCGAAAACGGATGACGCGCCAGCGAGGATCCTGAAGGTGAACGCTTTTGAGCCGTTCAAAGCTCTGATCTTTGCTGCCATCATCAATGGCCAGCACTTCATAGGTGCAGTTTAGTTGGCTAAGAGATGCCGTTAACTCTTCGTAAAGTGGTGCAATATTGTCTTCTTCATTATAAATC